>JAPPNE010000088.1:8775-33530 GCA_028818775.1 Deltaproteobacteria bacterium
ATTTTTCGTTGTTGGGGGGGGGCTCCCCGGGGGGCGGGGGGTGTGGGGGGGCGCCCCCCCCCCCGCGGGCCGGGGGGGGGGGGTTTTCGCCTCCTCCTCCTGGTAGCTTTTTATATGGGGGGCGTCCTTTTCCCGGGGCGGCGGGGGGGGGGGGGGGGCCCGCCCGCGGCCGGTTCACGTTCGCCGCCAGCGGCGGCCGGACGCCGTGGGTGATGCTGCGTGCGCTTGCGGACGAGGACGTGCCCTGGGAGGCGGTGGAACTCCTGCAGGTGGACGAGCGCGTGGCGCCGGCGGGGCACGCGGACCGGAACCTGACGCACTTGCGCCGGAGCCTCGATCATGCGCCCCTCCAGTCCGGTCAGATCCACCCCATGCCCGTCGAGGCTACGGACCTCGATGCGGCGGCACGAGAGTATACCGGGATACTGGAACGGCTGGCGGCCCCGTCAGGCCGGTTGGACCTGATCCACCTGGGTCTCGGTCCTGACGGCCACACGGCGTCCTTGGTGCCGGGTGCCCCGGAGCTGGACGTCCGCGACTCACCGGTAGTCGTGACCGGCGTCTACCAGGGACGGCGGCGCATGACCCTCACGTTTCCGGTGCTGGACAAGGCGCGGCGGATTCTCTGGGTGGTGACCGGCGCGGACAAGCGCGAGATGCTGCGGCGCCTGCGCGAGGGCGACTCCACCATCCCCGCGGGCCTCGTGGCGCCGGACGCCGCGGTGATAATGGCCGACCGGGCGGCGGCCGGGTAGTGTGAGACCGGACCCTAGGCGTCCGATCCCTTTAGTGCCGCGATCATGTCCTCGGTGCGTGTGAGCTTGACGCGCGGGCGTCCGCTCTCCTGGCCGCGGGCGGTCTCGATCTCGTCGAGGCGCAGCCAGTCTTCATAGGACACGTAGTCGGGCTGCCGCTCCCGCACCAGGCGTTCGGCGGCGGCCATGTCGGGGTGGGCGGGGGCCAGCAGGGTACCGGCCTGAAAGTCTTCGAGCATGCGCTCGACGGTTTCGGCGGCGTCGGGCTTGTTGGTGCCGATGACGCCGCTTGGTCCGCGCTTGATCCACCCGGAGGCGTAGAGGCCCGGCACGGGGGCGTTGCCGTCTCCGGTCAGCACCCGGCCGCGGTCGTTGGGAATCACCCCCCGGCGTTCATTGAAGGGCACGTCGGGGAGCGGCACTCCGAGGTAGCCCACGGAACGGAAGACGATGTCCGCGGGGATGGTCTCGTGCTCGTCGGTGGGTCGCGGGCGCAGGGAGCCGTTGTCCGCGTGGAGCTCGTTCCGCACCAGGCGGACGGCGCGCACCCGCCCGTCGCCGTCGCCGATCAGCTCGGTGGGCGACAGCAGGAAGCGGATGTGGAGGCGGCGCGATTTGCCGCCGGGCGGCTGTGCGGCGTAGCGCTGGAGGATCTCGATCTTGCGGATCAAGGCCTTGTCCGGGTGGGCGTCCACGTCGGCTTGGCTGAGAGCGTCGAGCCGGGCCTCCTCGGGGAGGACTTCGACATCGGCGCCGGCCAGCTCGCCCATCTCCTGGATCTCCGGGTTGGTGAAGGCGGCCTGGGCCGGGCCGCGCCGTCCGATGAGATGGACTTCGCGGATGCGGCTCTCGCGCAGGGCCTCCAGCGCGTAGTCGGCGATGTCGGTGACCGCCAGCTCTTCGTGGGTGCGGCACAGGATGCGCGCCACGTCGATGGCGACGTTGCCCACGCCGATGACGGCGGCGGATTCCCCGGAGAGGTCGAAGCGGCGGTCGCGGTAGTCCGGGTGGCCGTTGTACCAGGCCACGAACTCGGTGGCCGCGTGGCTGCCCTGGAGGTCCTCTCCCGGAATGTCCAGGCTGCGGTCGGTCTGGGCGCCGGTGGTGAAGCAGATCTGGTGGTAGTGGTCCTTGAGGTCATCGAGGCGCAGGTGGCGGCCGTAGCGCACGTTGCCGTAGAAGCGGAACCGGGGATCCCGGGCGTTCCGGTCATAGACCCGCACCACCGACTTGATCTTCTGGTGGTCCGGTGCCACGCCTCCCCGCACCAGCCCGAAGGGAGTGGGCAGCTCGTCGAACATGTCGATCTCGACGCTCAGGCCCTTCTCGCGAAACAAGCGCTCGACCACGTAGAAACCCGCCGGACCCGAACCGATGATGGCTACTCGCAGTGGATGATCGTCGGTCCCGGCGTCAGGCATGCGTAAGGTCCCTCCGGTGGCTGTTCCGTGAGATGAGTGTGTGTTGCCTGGCGGCAATATGCACCCATCCTGATTCTACTCGATGGACCGCGTGGTTGCCAGCCTGAACCCCCGGAGCGGCTTCGCCTTGATGGCGCGCGGTTTTCGTGTTACCCCATTTCTCGTTCTTAACGGGTTTCCACCCAGCCAGGGTGGGTTTCCCGCCCGCCGACGGCAACCTCCGGAAATTCCGTCCGTGCCCGGTTTTTCGGGCGTCGGCTCGCGCCGTGCGAGCATGCATCGGGGAGCACGTTGATGCGCATCATCTTGTTGGGTCCGCCGGGAGCGGGCAAGGGGACGCAGGCGGCGTCCATCGCGACGGCGTTCGGCATCCCACAGATTTCCACGGGCGACATGCTGCGCGCGGCGGTCAAGGAAGGGACGGCGCTGGGCGTGCGCGTCAAGGCGGTGATGGAGGCGGGCGCCCTCGTTTCCGACGACGTCATCGTCGAGCTCATCAAGGAGCGGATCCAGGCGCCGGATTGCCGCGACGGCTTTCTCTTCGATGGTTTCCCGAGGACGCTGGCCCAGGCCCAGGCGCTGCGCGACAACGACATCGCCATCACCCATGTGGTGGTGATGGAAGTGCCGCCGGAGGAGGTGATCGCGCGGCTCAGCGGCCGGCGCGTGCATCCGGCCTCGGGACGCGTGTATCACGTGATCTTCAATCCGCCGAAGACCGAGGGCAAGGACGACGTCACCGGCGAGGACCTCGTGCAGCGGGACGACGACAGGGAAGAGACGGTGCGCCGCCGGCTCGACGTGTACGGCGAACAGACCGCGCCGCTGGTGGACTACTACACGTGCTGGCGCGCCCGGGAGGGCGCGGCCGCGCCCCGCTACATCAGGGTGCCGGGGGTGGGGCCGGTGGAGCAGGTGGGACAGGCGATCCTGGCGCAACTCAACGAGGAGGCATCGTGAGGGTGCATCCGCGCGTGACCGTCGACGACTTCGACGCGGTGCTCTTCGATCTCGACGGGGTGCTGACCTCGACGGCCCGGGTTCACTCGGTGTGCTGGAAGAGGATGTTCGACGCCTTTCTCGAACGGCGTGCCGCGGACACGGGCACGGCGTTCGTTCCCTTCGACATGGACGGCGACTACAAGCAGTACGTGGACGGCAAGCCGCGCTACGACGGGGTGCGGAGCTTTCTCGAATCCCGCGGCATCGAGCTGCCGTTCGGCGATCCGGAGGACCCTCCGGACAAGCTGACCGCGTGCGGCCTCGGCAACCGCAAGGACCGGCTGTTCAACGAGGTGCTGCGCGAAGAGGGCGCGGAGCCGTTCGAGGGGACGATTCGCTGGGCCCGCGATCTTCGCGCCCGCGGCATGAAGACGGCGGTGGTGTCGTCGAGCAAGAACTGCAAGACGATCATGGAGGCCGCCGCCATCGAGGACCTGTTCGATACCCGGGTCGACGGAGCGATCGCCCAGCGGCTCAAGATTCCCGGCAAGCCCGCGCCGGACACCTACCTCAAGGCGGCCGAGGAGCTGGGCGTGGAGCCGCGGAGGGCGGTGGTGGTGGAGGACGCGCTCTCGGGCGTGCAGGCCGGCCGCCGCGGCGGCTTCGGACTGGTGATAGGCGTCGACCGGCACGGCGACGCCGACTCCCTGCGCGAGAACGGCGCCGACATCGTGGTGGCCGACTTGGCGGAGATGCTGGAAGAGTAGGAGATTCACCCCGCGGACGCGGTTCGGCCGGGGTGCGGGCGCGTCACTCCTCGTTGGCGAAGAACCTGTCGTAGCACGCGCGAATGCGTTCGCGGCGTCTCTCGTAGTCCCGCAGCAAGGCCGTGCCGGGAGACCGGCGGCCCTTTCCCTCATAACCCAACGCCAGCGCCACGGCGCGGAGTCCGTCGGGCTCGCGTTCGAGCACGTGGGTGTCGTGGTCGCGCTCGAGCCGCAGGCGGTGCCCCAGGCGCCGCAGGAACCGGTATCCTTCCACCAGGGTGCGGTGGTCCCGCGCTCCCAGGAGTCGCAGGCCCCGAAGCGCGTCCGCGGCGCTCAGCGTATCCTTGACGCGCAGCTCGGGGTGATCGTGGCCGAAGCGCAGTTGCAGCATCTGCACCAGGAACTCCACGTCCACCAGTCCGCCGCGTCCGGTCTTGACGTCGAAGCGGGAACCGTCCTCGCGCGCCAGCTCGCGCTCCATGCGGATGCGCAGGTGGTCGATCTCCCGCACGTCTTGCGGACGGAAGTTGTCCTGGAAGGCGAAGCGCTCGGCGATGCCCTCGGCCTCGGCCCCGAGGCCGGCGTCGCCGGCGGCGAAGCGCGCGCGGATCAGCGCCTGCCTTTCCCACAGCTCGGAGCTGGTCTCGTGGTAGCGGCGGAACGCGTCAAGGGACGACACCAGCGGTCCGGAACGTCCCGAGGGACGCAGCCGCATGTCGAGCTGATAGGCGATGCCTTCGGCGGTAGGCGCGGAGAGGCAGGTGATGATCGTTTGTCCGAGCTTGACGTAGTACTCGTGGGCGGGTAGCGAACCCGTCCTTCCGTTCCCGGCCTGCGTTCCGTCCGGGGCGTCGTAGAGGAAGATCAGGTCGAGGTCGGAGTTGTAGTCGAGCTGCCGCTCCCCGAGCTTCCCCATGGCCAGCACCGCGAAGCGTCCGGGCTCCGGCGCTCCCTGCCGCCGCTCCAGCTCATTCCCGGCCAGAGCCAAGGCCGCTTCAAGGCAGGCCTCGGCCAGGCCGGTCAGTTGCGCGATGGCATCGTCGAACTCCAGCTCGCCGCCGAGGTCGTGGAGACCGAGCCGGAGGAACTCCTCGACGCGGTAGCGTCTCAGGCGGTCCAACCGCTTCTCCAGGTCGCTGTCCTCCGCCATGGCGGCCCGGAGCTCCTCCAGCATCTCGGTCCGTGTCTTTACGACTCGAGTAAGGTCCACCCGGATCAAGCTGTCCAGCAGTTCGGGGCGGTTCACGAACAGCTCCGACAGGAACCGGCTGTGCGCGAAGAGGTCGACGAGCAGGCGCGTGGTCCTGGGGTTCTCCGCCAGCAGGGAGAGGAAACCGGTGCGTGCGCCGATGCGGCAGCCGAACTGGGCCATGTGGTGCAGCGCCTGCTGTGGCTCCGCCGACCTGACGATGGCTTCCATCAGGGCCGGCATCAGGTCGCGCATGACCTTGCGGCGCTTGGGGCCGGGGGGCGTGGCGCCGCTGCCGTCGCGCACGGCCAGGAGGTCCCGGTAGCCCTTGTCCGGATCGGCGAACCCGTGTTCCCGGAGGGCCTGGACCACCGCCTCCCGGCGGTCGAGCTCCAGCCACACCGCGGCTTCCGGCCGCGCGCCGTGCGCGGCGGTCTCCTCGCGCGCGCCGTAGAAGAGCCGCTGGAAGGACGCGCGCACGACGCCGGTGTGGGTTTGGTAGTCCCGCCAAAAGGCCTGCTCTTCGGCGTCGCGCGGCTTCAGGTAGCCGAGCCGCCGCGCCAGTGTGCGCTCGTGCGCGGCGCCGTCGGGGATCTCGTGGGTCTGCTGATGGGCGGGGATCTGGATCTTGTGCTCCACGTTCCGCAGGAAACGGTAGGCCGCGCTCAGGGCCTCGCTTTCCTCCGCGGGCACGTAGCCGTGGCGGGACAGCTCCGCCAGGGCCTCGAGGCTGTTGCGTTGCCGGATGCGCGCGTCGTATCCGCCGTTCACCAGTTGCAGCGCCTGGGTGAAGAACTCCACTTCGCGAATGCCGCCGTGCCCGAGCTTGACGTTGCGCCGCGCGCCGTCGCCGCCGGCGAGTTGCTGGCGCTCGATGCGCGCCTTCATTTCGCGCAGCTCTTCGACCGTGGAGAAGTCGAGGTAGCGACGGTAGACGAACGGCCGGATCTCTTCCAGGAATGCTTCGCCCAGCTCGATGTCGCCGGCCGCGGGCCGGGCCTTGATCAGCGCCGACCGCTCCCAGCACTGGCCCCAGGACTCGTAGTAGAGCGACGCCGCGGCCACCGGCTGTGCGCTGGGTCCCTGGCTGCCCATGGGCCGAAGCCGCAGGTCCGTGCGGAACACGATGCCGTCCTCGGTGACCTCGCTCATGGCGCGGGTCAGGTCCTCGGCCAGGCGGCTGAAGAACTCCGGCGGCGGCAGCGCCCGGGACGTGG
The DNA here is from genome assembly GCA_028818775.1 of Deltaproteobacteria bacterium. Taxonomy (NCBI): domain Bacteria; kingdom Pseudomonadati; phylum Myxococcota; class Myxococcia; species Deltaproteobacteria bacterium. The sequence goes on from JAPPNE010000088.1 coordinate 15,067, forward strand.
CCGGCTCGTCGGTCTCGTACAGGTAAATGAGGTCGATGTCGGAGCTGAAGTTGAGCTCCCGCCCGCCGAGCTTGCCCATGCCGAGGATGACGAAACGGTTGCGGCGCGACGCCCCCGGCATGCGCACCTGGCCGTGGCGGCGTTCGAGGCTCGCGCGGCAGAACCGGTAGGCCGTGTCGAGGGTGAAGTCGGCGAGGGTGCTCAGCTCCGCGGTGGTTTCCTCCACCGGCGCAAGTCCCACGAGGTCGCGGGCGCCGATGCGCAGGTACTCCCGGCGCTTGTAGCGGCGCAGCCTGGCGTGGAGGTCTTCCGGCGATGCGTCGGGGGCGACGGCGCCGAAACCGGCGGCATGCCCGGGGCGCGACTTTGCCTTGGTGTGGATCGCCTCGGCGAAGGTCTCGCCCCACGCGTCCGCAGCGCGGACAAGGATGTCGCCCAGGTAGGTGCTCCCGCCCAGGAGCTGGAGCAGCATGCGCAGTTCCCGCGGAGCGAGGTCGGGCAGGGGGCGGGAACCGCCGGTCTCCAGCAGCCGGCCAAGCTGCACCAGGGCGGTTTCGGGGGATGCCGCCCACCGCGCCAGGCGTTCAAGCCGCCGTTGTTGGGCCGCGGAGACAAGGTTGCGTAACGAGTCACTCATGAGCGCGAGGGCGGAGGAAGGCGGACGTGATTTGCGCAGTATTGTCCAAGACGATAGAAAAGAAAAAGAGGAGGGACCGATGAAACTCGAACCGCAAGTGACTTTCCGCGACATGGAGCCCTCTCGCGCCATTGAGCAGGCCATACGCGAGAAGGCGGCCAAGCTCGACCAGTTTCATGACAGCATCACCGGCTGCCGGATAGTGGTCGGAGCACCGCACCGCCATCACCAGAAGGGGCGGCTCTACAACGTGCGCATCGATCTGACGGTGCCCGGCGGGGAGTTGGTGGTGAACCGGGACAGCGGCCGGGCCGGGGCGCACCACGACGTCCACGTGGCGATTCGCGATGCCTTTGATGCCGCGCGCCGGCAACTCCAGGACTACGCGCGCCGCCGGCGTGGCGAGGTGAAGACCCATGCGGCGGAACCGCCGGCCCGGGTCAGCAAGCTCTTCGCGGCCGAGCGCTACGGCTTCATCGAGACCAGCGACGGGCGTGAGATCTACTTTCACGGGAACAGCGTGGTAGAAGGCTTCGACCGCCTGACGCTGGGGACGCGCGTCCACTTTACCGAAGAGGAGGGCCGGCAAGGCCCTCAGGCAAGCACCGTACGCGTGGCCCACGGGCCGGCCGCGTAAAAAAAGGGCCGTCCCTCGGGACGGCCCTTTTTGTCTGTTGGCGGGCGGGTTCGGCGAAGGGTCGCGCGGTTCTCAGTCCTGGAGGTTGAATCCCGCCACCGTGGTGCGGAGCTTTCTCAGAGCACGCTGCTCGATCTGGCGGATGCGCTCCCTGGTGAGCGAGAAGCGCTCGCCCAGTTCCTCGAGGGTGTAGTCCCTCACCTCGCCGATGCCGAAGCGGTAGCGCAGGACGGCTTCCTCTCGGGGAGGAAGCGTGGCCAGGGCCTTTTTGACCTTGTCACGCAGGTTGGCGTGAATGGTCTCCTCCAGGGGCTTCGGGACGTGCTTGTCCTCGACGAAGTCCCCGAGCCGGCTTTCCTCGTCGTCGCCCATGGGAGTCTCCAGCGAGACCGGCTCCTTCACGATGCGCATCAGTCTGCGGATCTCGTCCGCGGTGAGCCCCATCTCCGTGGCGACCTCATCCGGTTGCGGCTCCCGTCCGAGCTTGCGGTGCAGCGAACGGTGCGCGCGGATGAGCTTGTTCCGGGTCTCGATCATGTGCACCGGAATGCGGATGGTAGGCGCCGAGTCGATGATCCCCCGCGTGATGCTCTGACGGATCCACCAGCCGGCATAGGTGGAGAACCGGTACCCGAGCCGGTAGTCGAACTTCTCCGCGGCGCGCATGAGCCCCACGTTGCCTTCCTGGATCAGGTCGAGGAACTGCAGACCGCGGTTGCCGTACTTCTTCGCCAAGCTTACCACCAGCCGCAGGTTGGCCTCGATGAGGATCTTCTTGGCCGACGCGGCCTTGTACTCCGCGGCGGTGATGGCCTGCACCTGACTGGCGATGTCGGCGGCGGCAGACCCCAGGGACGCTTCGACGGCCTCGATGTCGGCGGCGATCCGCTTGGCCGCGTTGCCGCGCGCATGGGCGTTCGCCTGCCGCGCCAGCTCGACCAGCGTTTCGTGCGACTCCTTGAGGCACACGCCGATGTCGTCGATCCATTCCTTGGACAGGTGCAGCCCCTTCACCGTGTCGATGATCCGCACCCGCTTCTTGTCCAGGTCGACGGTCAGGGCCGCGCGCCGCTTCTGGGAGGTCCGCTTCCGCGCCATCTCCGCCTGCATGCGCTCCCGCTCGCGCACGAGCCCGCGCAGCACCGTGACGCCCTTGAGAAAGCGGCGCCGCTCTGCGGTCTCGTCGAATGCCTCGCCGTCGTCGCCGGCCACGAGCACGCGGCTCAAGGGAATCTCGTTGCGCTTGACCTCTTCGGCCAGAGCCAGCACGCGCCGGACCGTGTAAGGCGCGGCGATGACGCTGGCGATGTACTCCTCCTGGCCTTCCTCCATCTGCATCCCGAGCTGTACCTCGCGCTCCCGGGTCAACAGTGGGGTGGAGCCGATGTCGCGCAGGTAGAGGGAGACCGGGTCGGTCTTGTCGTCCACCCGATCATTGTCCGCGGGCACTTGGGCCGGCGAGGACTCCTCGGAGAAATTCGCGGGTTGCTCCTCTTCGTCGACTTCTCCAATGGCGATATCGTCAAGCTCGTCGATCGAGTCGTCCATCGCGTCCTCGTTGTCTTCGATGTTCAAGGCTCTCTCCATCATTTTGGCTTCCACAGTTTCCGTTACGCCGCGGGCCGGAGAGCCAAGCTCCTCCGAACCGGAAGGCAAACCAACGATCCGTAGGTTAAAAATATCCGCCGCCCTCGCGATGACCTTGACGTCGGTTCAACGTCATCGAAGGATCGGCGGATCCGGCACGCTGCTGAAATGATTTGTTGAGACAGTCCCTGTGGACCACCAAGATCAAGCAATGCGACTAGGCACTCGTCCTTGAGGAAAGCCAGCAACAACCTACGGTATCACTGAAAATAATCGTTGTCAAGCACGACGTTAGGCCCGGACCGCCGGAGCGGAGGGCGCGTCACTTGTCGTCGCGCAAGCCGTATTTCTGGAGCTTGTAGCGCAGCGCTCGCTCGCTGATGCCGAGGTTGTCCGCGGCCTTGGTCTGGACGCCGGCCGCGGCCTCGAGGGCCTCGACGATCATGCGCCTTTCTATTCCCTCGACGGCGGCGGAGAGGTTGGTCTGGTCGCCGGCGCCGGGGCGCGTCTCCTTGATGGTCAGCGGCAGCTCGCCGATCCCGATGACGTCGTCGCGGGTGAGCACGGTGGCCCGTTCGACCAGGTTCTCCAGTTCGCGCACGTTGCCGGGATAGTCATAGCGCAGCAACGCGTCGCGCGCCTCGCGGGAGAAGCCCTGTATCGTCTTGCCGTTCTTCTCCGCGAACTTGCGGAGGAAGTGGTCGATGAGGGCGGGGAGGTCCTGGCGGCGGTCGCGCAACGGCGGCAGGATGATGGTGACCACGTTGAGCCGGTAGTAGAGGTCCTCGCGGAAGACGCCTTGACGCATGAGCTGGTCGAGGTCCTGGTTGGTCGCCGTGATGATGCGCACGTCGCTGGTGATGGCATGGTTGGAGCCCACGCGTTCGAACTCGCGTTCCTGCAGGACGCGCAGCAGCTTGGCCTGGAGATGGGCGGGCAAATCGCCGATCTCGTCGAGGAACAGCGTACCCTTGTCGGCGATCTCGAAGCGGCCCTTGCGCGTAGCGAAGGCGCCGGTGAAGGCTCCTTTCTCGTGCCCGAACAACTCCGATTCCAGCAGGGTTTCCGGCAGCGCGGCGCAGTTCACCTTGACCAGGGGCCCTTTTCTGCGGGCGCTGGCGTAGTGGATGGCCTTGGCGATCAGTTCCTTGCCGGTGCCGCTCTCGCCGCGCAGCAGGACCGTGGCGTCGCTCGGGGCCACGCGCCGCACCAGGTCCAGCACCTCCTGCATCTGGCCGCTTTCGCCGATGATGCCCTCGATGCGATGGCGCTCCTGCAGGGCCTCGCGCAGCTCGGTGTTTTCTCGCAGGAGTTGGTGGCCGCGCTTGACCCGCTCGATGCGGAGCCGCAACTCCTCCAGGTTGAGGGGTTTGGTCAGGTAGTCGGTGGCGCCTTCCTTCATGGCGGACACGGCGGTTTCGATGCTGCCGTAGGCAGTCATGATGATCACCGCCACCTCGGGATCCAGCGCGCGGCATTCCTTCAGAAGATCGAGCCCCGACATGTCGGGCATGCGCTGGTCGGTCAACACCAGGTCGAAGGCCTCCCCGCGAAACCGCTCCACCGCCTCGGCCGCGCTTCCCATGAGCGCCACCTCGAAGCCGGCCTTGCCGAGAAAGCCGCCGACGAACTCGAGTTGCGTGCGCTCGTCGTCCACCACCATGATGTGGAAACGGTCGCCGTGGGCTGCCTCCCGCCGGCGCGGCGGCCGTGCGCCAAGGTCTTCCCGATATGCCTGTTCCGTCATGTCCACGTTCGTCGTCCGCGCGCCCCGGCCGCTGCCGCCGTGGGTCGTCTCGAGAGCATGCTCAAGTCAGCGTATGATCGAGCGGGAGAACGATGTCGAACCGGGTGCCCGTGCCCGTCTGGCTGGTCACCTCGATGGTGCCGCCGTGGCTCTCCACGATCCGTCGGGCGATGGGGAGCCCCAGTCCGGAGCCTTCGGACTTCGTGGTGAAGTACGGCTCGAAGATGCGCGCCAGGTTCTCCGGATCGATACCCTCGCCGGTGTCGCTCACCGAGAGCCGCATCCTGCCGTCGCGAATCGATGTCTCGATGGTCAGCTTGCCTCCCTCGGGCATGGCCTGGAGGCCGTTGAGAATGAGGTTCAGGAGCACTTGCTTGAGGTAGTCCGGGTCGGCCTTGACCACCGGGCGCGGGCCGTGATGCACCACCGCGATGTCCACGCCCGAGGACTCGGCGTCGCCTTCGGTCAGGGTCGTGAGGTCCTTCAGCAACTGGTCCACCTTCACCAGGTCCGGCTTGATGTTCAACGGCCGCGACAGCGTCAGGAACTCCTCGACGATGGAATTGAGGCGGTGCACCTCCGCGCGCATCAACTCGATGAAGCGGCTGTATTCGCCTTCGTCCTGCGTCGGCTGGAACTCCGCCTTGAGGCGCTGCAACCCCATGGAGATGGCGTTGAGCGGATTGCGCACCTCGTGGGCCACGGTCGCCGCCAGGTTGCCCATCATGGACAGGTGCTCGCGCCGGTCCACCTCCGCTTCCAGCGCCTTGATCTCCTGCATGTGGAAGCGCTGGTTGTAGAGGATCGCGGCGAATCCGAGCATGCCCAGGCCCAGGATGCCGCATCCCAGGCCCACCATGGACCAGAGGCTTTGCCACCACGCCGTGTCCACCGCGTCCATGGACACGCCGATCCTGAGAAAGCCCATGGGGTCGCCATCCAGCCGCATGGGCTTCACCAGCTCATAGCGCCGCCCGCCGCCCTCCGTGTCCACGATCCGGTGGGCCGAGCGATCGGTGACGCGCGCCCGTGCGCTCAGGTCGTCCACCATCCGGCTTCCGGCCAGCCACGGGTCGGTATGGGCGAGCACGGTGAAGTCGTTGTCCAGGAGCGCCAGGTGGTGGATGCCTTCCTGCCGCCCGAGGTCCTGGATCTGGCGTTGCACGCCGATCTCGCGCTGCAGCTTCAGCATGTAGGCGGCGTCCGCGTGGATGGCGATGAATCCCGGGAAGCTGCGGGCCTCGAGGGCGACGCCGAAGACGCTGTCTTCCCAGAACTTGTGCTGCGGGAGCGTGGGGACCTGCCCCCGCGGTTGGGACCAGAGCCGCCCCCAGATGTGCACCGTGGAGTCCTGGCCGGACCATCGTTCGCGCAACTCCGCTAGGAAGCTCTCGACGTCGAGGGGCACGGTTCCGGTGTGCGTCACCCAAGGCCGTCCCTGAAGGTCCAGGAGCTCCACCTTGTGCAGTTGGTTGAGAGCGCTGATGCGCTGCACCAGGGGCGCGGGGGCGTTGGCGGTGAGAAGACGGTCGATCAGCCTTGCGTTGTCCAACAGCCGCTGCCGTACCAGCTCCTCGATCAACGCGTTTCCCTTGATGGACTTCTTGGCGCTGGTCTCCATGGTCCGGGTAAGGGCCAGCGCCTTGACCTCCACCTGCCGCACCAGCTCTTCCTCGAGCCAGCGGCTCTCGTAGAACACGTAGAGCGAGAAGAGCCCCACCAGTAGCAGGACCGAGGCCAGGAAGTAAGGGACCAGCGAATTGCGTTTCATGTCAGTGGGCGGCGGTTTTCAGTCGGCTCCCGCCGGTGCGTGCTCACGCGATTTCATTATACAAATGGGCGGGAACTTGGCAAACTCCGGCGGGTCCGCACGGAGCCTCGCAACGCACACAGGCCGATGGGACGGCTTCGGTCCCATCGGCCTTCAATTGCCCCATGCCCGGCGCGGTGTTCCGGCTTCGCGCCGAAACGGGCCGGCCGCCGGCCCGGGTCAGCGCTTCGCCGCAAAGAACCGCTTCGCTTCGCCGCGTTGCACGAGAAACAGCGTGTTGCCGCCCTTGTCGAGCTCTTCCAGCGCCTTTTTGTAGGCCGCCAGGTCCGGGACCGGCGTCCGGTTCACCTCCAGGATCACGTCCCCTCGGCGCAGGCCGGCCTGGTCCGCGGGACTGCCCGGCTTCACCCCGGTCACCAGAACGCCCACGGCGCGCTTGAGGGAGAACCGCTTGGCGACGCTGTCGGTCACCTCGAGGACGGTCAGTCCCAGGTCGGAACCTTGCTCCACCGCCGCCACGGCCTTTTCGTCCAGCAACTCGCCGATCTCCACTCGGAGCGTCCGCTCGCCGCCGTCACGCATCACCTTGACGTCCACGGCCTTGCCCACCGGGGTTCGGGCGACGATCAACGGCAGGTCCCCCGATTCCTTGACCGGCTTTTGGTCGAACTCCACGATGACGTCACCCGCCCTGAACCCGGCCTTTTGCGCGGGCGTGTCCGGCAGGACTTCGGCCACGAGCGCGCCGCGCGCGTCACCGATGCCCAACGACTCCGCCAGGAGCGGCGTCACCTTTTGCAGCGAGACGCCCAGCCAGCCGCGCGTGACCCGGCCGTCGTTCCGGAGCTGCGGCAGCACCTCCTTCACCAGGTTGATGGGGATGGCGAAGCCGATGCCCACGTTGCCGCCGCCGCGGCTGTAGATGGCGGTGTTGATGCCCACCACTTCGCCGCGATGGTTGATCAGCGGGCCGCCGGAGTTGCCCGGGTTGATGGAGGCGTCGGTCTGGATGAAGTTGTCGTAGGGGCCGGCGCCGATACGGCGTCCCTTGGCGCTGACGATCCCCGACGTCACCGTGCGGTCGAGCCCGAAGGGGTTGCCGATGGCGAGAACGCTCTCACCGATCTCCAGGCCGTCGGAGTCCCCCAGCGGCACCGTCGGCAGGGCGTAACCGGGGTTGATGCGGATCAAGGCGATGTCGGTCTTCTCGTCCGTGCCGATGATCTCTCCCTCGAACTCGCTGTCGTCGGACAGCGTGACGGTAATGACCATGTTCTCCCGGCCGCTTACCACGTGGTGGTTGGTCAGGATCAGGCCCTTCCCGTCGATGATCACGCCCGAGCCGAACGAGCGGCTCCTTCTTGGCCGGGAAGGGGCCTCGGGCGTCCCGAAGGGATTGGGCATGGAGAACGGCGGCGACTCGAAGAACTTGCGCCACGCCTCGGGCAACTGATGGCCGAAGCGTTCGGACATGCTGGCCGCCCGGGTCTCGCCCTTGGCGGTGATGTTGACCACCGCGGGGCTCACCTCCTTGACCAGTTGGACGATGGTGTTCACGGGCCGCGGTTCCGCGGCCGCGGGCTGCGTCGATGCGTTGAGAGGCGGACGGCTGAACCCGCCGGCCAGGGCGATCACGGCGAGCAACACCGCGCACACGCCCAACGCCTTCATGCAGGTGGAACGAGACGGTTTACGGAGCATTGAGCTACCTCCTTCTGAAAATGCTGCCGCCTAAGGGAAGCATCTTCCGTGCCAACGGCCGTTGTCACGGCAAGGTAGCGTGTTTCCAGGGGGTTGGCGGGCTTCCGCCGTGTCGCGCCGTGCAGTCTGTCGACCATTCCGTCGAACCCGCGGAACGCTGCGTCGAACGGCTTAGGACGAACGAAACCGTCATTCGACCTCGTAGATGGACTCGATCTCGACTGGAATCCCGTTGGGGAGCGTCGCCATGCCCACCGCGGAGCGGGCATGCTTGCCGACGCTCTCGCCGAACACTTCCACCATCAGGTCGGAGAAACCGTTGATCACCTGCGGGGTCTTGTGAAACTCGGGATCGGCGTTGACCATGCCCAGCACCTTGACGATGCGGCGCACGCGGTCGAGGCTGCCGAGCTGCGCCCGGAGCGTGACCAGGGTGTTGAGCGCCGTCTGGCGCGCCGCCTGGTAGCCTTGCTCGATGGTCAGCTCGCGACCGAGCTTGCCGTGGAAGATGGCCTTGCCGTCATTCCCCAGGGGACCGTGCCCGGCGAGGTAGAGCAGAGAGCCCGTGCGCACCGCGCTGACGTAGTTGGCCATGGGGCGCGGGGTGGGCGGCAGGCTCAGGTTCAGTTCCTTCAGACGATCTTCGGCACCCATGTCGACCTCCCTACAGTCCTCTGAACCAGACGTTGTCGGGGTCCAGGCTCAAAAGCGCCGGCGTGATGTCCTGGATCGTGGCGGTGCCGGTCATGATCATCACGCGCTTCAGCTCGTCGGTGAGGATCGTCAGCACCCGCGCCACCCCTTCGGGGCCGGCGGCGCCCAGTCCCCAGCAGATGGGCCGTCCCAGGAGCACGGCCTTGGCGCCCAGGGCCAGCGCCTTGGCGATGTCGCCGCCCCGGCGCGCGCCGCTGTCGAGCAGCACCGGCACGCGCCCGGCGGCCGCGTCCACCACCTCCGGCAGCACCTCGATGGCGGCGCGGTTGAAATCGAGGATGCGGCCGCCGTGGTTCGACACCACCAGGCAGTCGGCGCCCGCGTCGATGGCGATGCGCGCGTCGTCCGGGTTCATGATCCCCTTCACCACCACCGGGACCGATACCTCGTTCTTGAGCCACGTGACGTCGTCCGGCGACGACAGGTGAACCGTGCGCGGCTTGCCGTCCGACGACAGCGGCACCCGGTCTCCCAGCTTGGTGGGTTGCAGCGTGTCCATGGTGAGCCCGACCGCGGCGTAACCGATCTCGTCGGCGCGCCGCACCGCGCTCAACACCTTGTCCCGTCCCTTGCTGAGGTAGGCCATGTACACCTGCGGCGTGGAGATCCCGTCCTTCCACTGGTCCACGGTGGACTGGGTGGCGCCGCTGATGAACACCATGGTGCCGAACAGGTCGCCTCCCTCCGCCACCTCGTGCTCGCCGTTCTTGCGCACCAGCCGGAAGCTCCCCACCGGGCCGATCATGGCGGGAGAGGGCAGCCGGTGCCCGAACAGCTCGACGGAGGTGTCGGGATCGGTGACGTCGTGGAAGATGCGCTGGCGGAACAGCAGCCGGTCCAGCGCGGTGCGGTTGCGCTTGAGCGTGGAGTGGCTCTCGGCCGCGCCCATGACGTGCTCGATGGCCTCGGGCTTGACCCGCGCGTGAAAGAGCTGCCGCAACTCGTCGAGGCTCAAGTTCTCCAGCGGTTTCTGTTCGATCTGTTGAACGCTCATGTCTACCCCCAAGGGATGGATTCGTATTCGTGGGATTTCAAATCCTAATCGGTAAATCACGAATCATCAATGACGCGGAACTGGAGCAGCAGGGTCCGCTGCAGCGGCAGGAAGTTGTTGTCGGAGACCACGTAGAGCAACAGCCGTCCGGCGTGGTCGCGCCGCAACGCGAGTCCCTCGAAGTTGTCCACCGACAGCGGGCGCTGGAGGTCGGCCATCACCTCCCCGCGCACCCGTGTCCCGGGCTTCCGCCGGGCTTCTCGCAGGCGCTCCTCCGGCAGGCGTACGATGCGCACGCGCATGCGCAGGAGGTCGAAGCTGCGCTCGAGCAGCAGCACGTCGCCGCCGGGCGCCGCCGCAACGCCGGTGGGGCTGTAGCCGTCGGCCGGGACGTAGGCGAACTCCCGGGCGCTGCGGGCCTTCATGAACCAGCCCTTGAGGCTGCCGTCGCGATTGGCTTGTTTCTCGGTGATGCCCAGGAGGGCGCCGTCGGAGAGCACGGTGATGCCTTCGAGACCGCCGTTCACGGGCGCGCGCCGCAGGTCCCGGGGAGTCGCCACCGGCTTGGGGGATGCGCTCAGTCCCGCCGGATAGCGCCAGATCCGGTGCTTCCCCTCGAAGGACACCAGGAACGAGCCGCTCGAGTCCCGCGCGAGCCCTTCCGCGTCGTGTTCGTAGAGGCCCGTCCGTTCGCCCGCGGGGGTCAGCAGAGGCGCGTCGCGCCACGAGTCGAGCGCGGTGAGCCGGTCCTCGTGATCGTGGGTGAGGGCAGCGGCGACCCAGTAGCCGCGGTCGGAAACCGCCCGGAGCCGCGTGCCGTCCCGGCTGACGCTCAGGCCGGAGAGCCCGCCGAAGCGCCCGTGGTCGGAGGAGAGTTCGAACCCGCTCAGGAACGCCAGCCGGCCGACCCGCGTGACGCCGGGGTTTCCCGGTTCCAGCGCCACCGGGAGCGCCGTGACCGTAAACCGGCCGGCGAACCCGTTGGCCGCCGCCAGGAAGCCGGCGAGCGACAGCGCTAGGGCGACGGCGTGTGCCTGTCGCGGGCGCCACGGGCGTGAACGCGACCGCATCACGGTTCCAGGTCCGGGAGCACCGCCATCACCGCCTGACGGAGAAACTCGCGCGTGTGGAAGTCGGGGTCGACGACCCGGCCGTTCCACACGACGATGTCGAGATCGATGGTGCGGGGGCCGTAGCGTTTCTCGCCGCGCCGGCGGCCCAGCAGGGCCTCGATGGCCTTGAGGTCGGCCCGGAGCCGCTCCCGGTCCACGGGGGTCTCCACCAGCAACGCGCCGTTGGTGAAGTCCGGCTGGTCGACGCAACCCACCGGGCGGGTTTGCACGAACGGCGACGCGGCCACGATGACGTGCCGGTGGGTGATGTGCCGGCGCGCTTCCGGGACGTTGCGCTCGGGCTCGATGTTGGAGCCCACACCGATGACGGCGCGGTTCATGCGCTCTCCGGTCCGGTCCTCTCCGCCGAGCATTCGACGGACACGGAATCGGTGAAGCGGAGCGCGCCCGGCTTGGCCACCCGCACGCGCGCGCGCCCGACACGGGGGTCGTCCATCACAAGGCCCAGGACGTGTTCGCAGAGCTTCTCGATGAGAAAGAACGACGACGCCTCCACTTCCTCGATGATGCGCTTGTTGAGCCGCTTGTAGTCCACGGTTTCGTCGATGGCGTCGCGCGTGAAGGCGGTCCCGGGCAGAAGTTCCAGCTCGACGTTCACGACCACGTCCTGCCGCGTGTGGCGCTCCCACTCGTTGATGCCGATGATGGCGCGCAGACGCAGGTTCTCGATGGCGATCTTGACCGGGTTTCGATGAAGCATGGCTTGGTGAGAGGGTGTGCGGTTACAGGTGCTCCCCGCCGTCGACGTAGACGCACTCGCCGGTGACGAAGGGGTTGTCGATGAGGAACAGCACGGCGGCGACCACGTTAGCCGTGTCGCCGACGCGTTTCAAGGGCAGGCCGGCGCTGCGCCGCTCCAGTTCGTCCACGACGCCGCCCGGCGGCGGCAGGATCATTCCGGGCGCAACGGCGTTCACGCGGACGGCGGGTCCGAGTTCGCGCGCGGCCATCCGCGTCAGTTCCAGGAGCGCCTTCTTGGACAGGGTGTAGGCGGCATGCCGCGGGTCCGAGCCGCGCACGCGCGTGTCGAGGATGTTGACGACGTGTCCCTCGGAGCAGGCCTCGGCGAAGGCCTGCGTCAGAAAGAAGGGCGCCTTGAAATGGATGTTGAAGTGGCGCTCGAACAGGTCGCGCCCGGTGTCGCGGAGGGTGGCGCGTTCGAAGACGGAGGCGTTGTTGACGAGGACGTTCAATCGCGGAAACTGCTCCCGCACCCTGGGGACGAGAGCGGCCGTCTCGTCGTGGTCGTTCAGGTCGCAGCGGAACAGCCGGCACCGGCGCCCGCAATCCTCGATGTCCCGCGCCGTGCGTTCGGCCGCTTCCGCGGAAGTGTGGTAGTGAAGCGCCACGTCGTAGCCGTGTCGCGCCAGCGCTTTCGCGATGGCGGCGCCGATGCGCCTGGCTCCACCGGTGACGAGGGCGGCTCCCTTGGGCATGGACATGGGGACATCATAACGGGTTGGCGGTGCACCCACCACCGCTGCGAGTTGGTGGAGCAGGTCGACCGGGCCGTGTCACGGGAAACACTCGTGGACCAGCTCACCGAGGACTATCAGGAGGTCCGCCACTACGGCATGCTCGCCTACATCTACGAAGGCATCAGCGGCGAGCGGGTGCAGTGGCGGGAGCTGCGGGAAACCGCGCAACAGGCATCCTGGTACGAGCTGTCGCGCCGGGAGCACCAGCGGTGGGCCGAGCTAAAGGCCGGCGGTTCGGAGCTGGAACTGGCGGCGGCGCTCTTTACCCGCGGCGGAGGCGGCTCGCTCTTCTACGGTATGATCCCGCTAGGGGGCGGCGACTACGAGGAGGCCCTCTCGCGTGCCTCGAAGACCATTCTCAGGGACGAGATCGAGCACGGCGCCTCGGAGGGAAGGGAAGACCTATACCGGCTCATCCGTGGCCGGGACGACGTCGAAACCGCTTCCAGGATCATCGCGGAGATGGGTGCCATACGATTGGAGATGAGAAACGAGCAGTACGGGAACCCCATGCCGGAGGAGCGGCTGCGGGAGATCCGCGAGGGCGATATCGCGCCCGTAACCATGGAAGAGATGCTGTCGGCGTGCCCGCGGGACGGCGAAGACTGGTTCGAGTGGTATCACGAGAGGCCGAAGCCGCTCTCGGCGGTGTCGATTTCGTGAGCGCAGCGCGCATCGCCAACGACGAATTTCCGCGTGTTATAATGGATTGATCCTACAAAAACCTGCTGCCGAAGGGGGAAAGCCATGGACGCGCTCGAAGTTTTGGCGTTCATCTTTGCGGTCGTGGTGCTCGTAAAGCTCGCCGGCTTGCTGGTCTCTCCGACGTGGTGGATGGACACGGCCGGAGCCATGCTCAACTATCCGCGTGCGTGCACCTGGGTCTACGCCGTGCTGGCCGCGGTGGTGGGATACATCGTCTTCACGCGGATGGACGTCGTGGAGGTGGTCTCGGCGATGCTGCTCACGTCTCTGCTGATGGGAGTGGCGCTGGCGCCCTATTCCGAGACGATCCTCAAGCTCGGCAAGGAGGTGGCGGGCGAGGGGTTCGGCCGGTTGTGGCCGGTGATGGCCATCTGGACCGTCATCGCGGTGTGGGCGTTGTACGCCGTTCTGGCGCCGTCATAGCGGTTGAGCCTTCCCCCTTGCGCGAGCCTGGAGTCCCCTTCGCCCACCGCCCGCTACCGGGACCGTGAAGAAACCGCGGGGTTTGCGTGACGGCCGGTTGACCTCTACCGTCTCCTTGTGGCCAGAACCTCCAGGACTTCCCCGACCGGGGGTCCGGGGTCGGTGCGGTCCTTGAACGGCGCCAGCCGTTGGTAGAGTTCCGCCGCGGCCTTGTGGAACCCCGGCGGGAGCCCGGCGGATTCGAAGCTGGCGGCGATTTCTTCCATCTCGCCCACGTAACGCCAGCCCTTGGGCGCCGCCACCGCGGCCGCGCGTTCGCTCTTGCGTTCGGCGTTGGGCTGCGACGCCGCCCATTCCTCCAGGAGGGCTGCTTCCACGCCTTCACTGACCGCCAGGGCGCGGACGGCCAGGATCAGCGCGTCGCTGCCCTTGGTCCAGGCCGCGTAGGTCATCTTGAGCGCGGAGGCCGCCCCCGGTCCGCCTTCGATGACCCGGGCGTCGAGCGGACCCCCGGAGAACAACAGCGCCACGGGCTCGGCACCGGCACCCGAGAGATAAAGGCGCGTGGTTCCCGGCTTGCGCACCGGCTGGCCGATGATGCCGCCGTCAACGAAACGCGCCCCGGCCTTGGACACGATGGCCCCCACGCGTTGCGCGGTCTCACGGGACACGGCGTTGGCATCGATGTAGAGCCCGGCGAAGCCCAGGTCCGCCACGTCTCGTGCCACCTCCTCGGCGGCGTGGGGCGGGCACACGGAAAGAACCGCGTCGCTTTGGCGGACCGCCTCCGCCAGTGTCGCCACCTCGACCAGCCCGGCCTCCACCGCCCTGCGCCGGCTCTCCTCCCGCCGCCCCTCGGAAACCCACAACACACGGGCGCCCGTCACCGCCGCGCCGACGGTGGCGCCCATGTTGCCGGGATGCAGCAGAGTGATGGTTTTGATCTGCATGGCCTCCTCCAAGAAGACCCTGATCAATTGTTCCGGCGTCCTTCGACTTCGCTTCGCTACGCTCAGGACGAACGGCTGATGGGCCGCCGCTGCGTCGTCTCTCGCGCAAGCAGGGCTAGTGGTCCTGCTCTTCCACGTCGCTGGCCTTGACGCGCCGCGACTTGAGCTTCTCGCCGGTCTCGAAGTAGCGGCCCTCCACGGCGAGCTTGGCTTCCTCGTCCAGCTCGTCGTCCCACTGGCCCAGGGAATAGCCGTACCACGGCATCTTGGGGTTCAGGGGCGGCAACATCAGCTCCTCCCACAGCTCCCGTGCGTGCTCCATGTACTCCCGCTTGGGCAGGGAGACCGGCGGGAAGGGCTCCTTCTGAATGGCGTTGCACAGCATGCCCGACTCGTCCGCCGGCAGGTGGTACGACACCACGTCGGTGCCCTTGGCCTCGTCCTTGTAGAGGAACGGCGGGGCGTGGCCCTTCTCCATGCCGCCGATGATCTGCACGTCCTTGTGGGGCTTCATGCGGTAGCACATGGCCCAGAAGACGGCCGCCTCGTCCGACGGATCGATGTCCTCGTCCACCGCGATGACGATCTTGCCGACGCCGGGGTGGAACGACGCCGCGGCGTGCAGCGCGCGCCACACCTCGGCTTCCTTGGGCTTGCGCATCTGCACGATGACGAGCTTGTAGGTGTTGGTCAGGGGCTCGTGCATCTCCACCCGGATGACGCTGGTGATGCGGCAGTGGTCCCGCAGGTGCACCAGCATGAGCCGGTCGTAGCCGATCTTGCGGATGACCGACGACTCGCTGGGGGTGAGCTGGCTCAGCCACGACACGTAGATGGCGTCCTTGCGGTGGGTGATGGCGGTGACGTCCATGAAGGGGTTCAACTGGCGCGGGTGCATGTAGCCGTGGGACTCGCCGAACGGCCCCTCGGGCTCCACGAACTCGGTGTTGAGGTGCCCCTCGATGACGATCTCGGACTCCGCCGGCACCTGGAGGTCCACGGTCTTGCACTGGGCCATGCGGATAGGCTCGCCCACGAAGCCGCCGGCGATGGCCATCTCGTCCACGCCGTAGTCGACCTTCTGCACCGATACGTAGGAGACCACCGGCGGCGCGCCGATGACCAGGGCCGCCTCCAGCGGCTCGCCGCGCTTCTGCGCGTTCTTCCAGTGCAGGAAGATGTCCTGGCCAAGTCCGGACGGGAACACGCCCACCCGGGTGTTCGACTTGATCTGGCCGCGGTAGTTGCCGATGTTGCCGATGCCGGTCTCGGGGTCCTTGGTGATCCAGTGGGAGCAGGTGGTGTAGGGGCCGTTGTCGAAGCCGGGAGTGGAGATGGGGACCGGGAATTTGTCCAGTCCTTCGTTCTCCACCGCATCGTCGGTCATCACCACTTCATGGCACGCCGGGTTGTCCACCACCTGGGGCTTGATGGGGTTGGAGAGGGCGTGCTTCCACTTGGCGTCCATCTCGTCGGCGCTGTTGCAGCCCATGCCCAGGAAGTAGATGGCCTTGCTGCCGGCCAGCGCGCCCACCACCACGGGAAAGTCGAACTTGCGTCCGCGGGAGTCGGTGACGTTGGAGAAGTACCACGCCTTGCGTTCCTCGTCGGGAATGCCGCCCCGGTACTGCCAGCGCACCAGCGGGTGCAGCTCGGTGTCCTTGTTGATGGTCTGATTGATGCGGCGCAGATGCCCCGCCTCTTCGAGCATTCTCAGATGCTCATGTAGATCCGCATAACCCATTACCAGCCTCCTGTTCGAGTCAAACTTTCGAGTGATGTCGCGGAGAGTTCCCGTCGCCCCGTCGGGCCGTGTTGCAGCCCGGATTCGGGGCTTCGGTTGTCGTAAAGAAACGGTAGGCTCTCGATCGAAACCCTAGAAATAGCGGATCGCGTCCGTCCGTGTCAATGAAAGCGCACGGATACGTGCTGCACGAGCACCTTCGGTGGAAACAGGGACTCGGCCCTGGGGTCAGGTGATGGCGCTGCCCCAAGTCAGGTCCACACCTCGACGACAAGGCCGGGAACACGGTCGAACTCGCGGACGTTGGCCGTGGCGACAGCCAGGCCCCGAGCAAGAGCCGTGGCCGCAATCCAGAGGTCGTTCGGGCCGATCAGTTTGCCGGCTCGGGCAAGCTCCGCCCAGACCTGCGCGTGAACGCGGGCGGTGGCCAAGTCTACGGGCAACAAGGGAAAACGCTCCAGCAGCGCTTAGCGCTTCAACGAAGGCGGAATGTTGCCAGGTCATCGGCAAGTTGCGCCGCTTCCGTTGGGGAGAGATGAGGCAGCGACGAGACGATCGCGTTGAGAGCGTCGGAGGACCCCGGATCAAATCAACGGGATGGGTAAATTCACGCGATTGCAAAATGCCCACTGTACTGAGGCAGGGACCGTACCGGTTTTTCTTCTACTCCAGCGACGGCCAAGAGCCCCCTCATGTGCATGTAGAGCGAGACAACCACGTTGCGAAATTCTGGCTCGAACCCATCCGGCTTCAGGAAGCTGGTGGATTCCGTCGGGCCGAAATTTCGCGTATTATCGGGATGGTCGAAGAATGTCGAAGGGAACTCGTAGAGGCTTGGGATGAGTATTTCATCAGTTGAGGGAAGCGTGCCGAACGCCATCGGCGTAGAGGCGTCCGGTAACACGCTGTACGTCAGGTTGAGCGATGGCAGGACTGTCGTCATTCCCGTGGACCGTTACCCGAGGCTTGCATATGCGACGAAGCGAGAGAGGGCCAATTGGAGCCTCATCGGCGAAGGTCAAGGAATTCACTGGGAAGACATCGACGAAGACATAAGCGTAGAGGGTCTGCTCGCAGGGAAACGGTCTGGCGAGAGCATGCGTTCTGTTGTGAAGTGGCTGATGGCCAGACGTCAACCGAAGTTCCAGCCCTGGAAGGGAAAAGGCTACGGTAAGCCGAACGACCTCGGCTTGCCAACCAACCTCCTGATTCTAGGAGAATCCCACTATGGGGATACAGAAAACTGGGAGCGCTGGCACGGCCAACCCACCAAAGGCGTCGTTGGTGAATATTGTAAGGAAGGCGGCTATCTTTTCTTCACGAAAATCCTGCACACGGTTCTGGGACAGGAGACTTCCACAGACAGGAGCCGGTTCTTCGATTCCATTGCGTTCTACAACTATGTTCAGCGGAGCGTTGGCGCTGCCCCTGACATCCCACCGACCAAAGAGATGTGGGAAGAGGCGGCCGCTCCGTTCCGCGCGACTTTGGAATGTCTGCGTCCAACGCACATCGTGGCATGCGGCATGCGGCTCTGGGACAATATGCCTTACGACGAGGACTTCTGGGCGTCGCCGCCGGAAGCGTTGATTGACTGCTTGGGTTCTGAAAAATTTCCGACGAATTGGCCGCCGAAGAGCCTCCTCGGCCGCTATCGCTACTCCGAGGGCGAAAGCGTCATTCTGGCCATCCACCATCCTTCGTGGAAGGGGTACCAACCCCACGCATGGCATCCGGTGGTAAAGCGATTCCTGAGTTACGACGGTTCCCGGAACACTTAGCCCATTCCGACATCCACCGGACTCCGTTCGCTTGACTCCCGGCTTCCGTGTCCGTTAGCTTCCGGCAATAATCCACGGAAGGGGTTCCACGCATGCACACCGACCCGAAGACTTTGGAAAAGGTCTTTTCCCACATCGACCGGGAGGAGTTGGCCAGCTTGGCCATGGACGTCGTCAATTTCCCCACGCCCACGGGGAGCGAGGAGGAGGTGGCGCGGTTCATTCATGACTGGTTGCAGAAGCAGGGTATCGAGGCCTTCCTCCAGCACACGGAGCCGGGGCGGGCCAACGTGGTGGGGGTGATTCCGGGCGAGGGCACGGGGCCGACGCTGCTCTTCAACGGGCACATGGACACGGCCCTGTCGGGCGGGCAGGAGGACCTCTGGATCACCGGGAGCAGCCGCCCCGAGTGGCAGGCGCTGGCGCGGCGGGAGGACGACGTCATCTACGGCAGCGGCATCG
>JAPPNE010000089.1 GCA_028818775.1 Deltaproteobacteria bacterium
GCTTGCCGATGAGCTTGCGCGGGTAGGTGGACACCACCGCCGGCGTCTGCGCCCCGGGACGTCCGGGGATGCCGGTCATGATCACCGCGGTGGTGATGCCGCTCCACAGGAGGAAGCTGCGCCGGCTCACGAGGCAGGGCGCCGAGCCTTCCTTTTCCTCGACGCCCGTGGGGCCGGGGAGGTTTCGGCAGGATATCGTCATGGTATTTGTCCTCCGGCATTCGAGCGACGTCACGTCCTTCGACTTCGCTTCGCTACGCTCAGGACGAACGGAGACAGGCTGTCACAACCGTTCGTCTTGAGCGTAGCGGAGCGAAGTCGAAGGACAGCTCACTTCCTCGAACAGTCTCCTACGACCCCTTCCCGCCCGGAGGCGGCAGCGGCTGCATCACCGGGAGATCCGGCGTCTCCATCAAGATTTCCTCGCCCGAGAGGCTTTCGAGGAAGGCCACCAGGTCGTCCATCTCCGCGCCGGTGAGGCCCAAGGGCCGGATCAGCGGGCTCTTGGTGGCGGCGAACTCGTTCTCGCCGCCGCCGCCGTTGTAGAACTCGACGACGTCGCGCAGGGTCTCGATCATGCCGTTGTGCATGTAGGGCGCCGTGTACTTGGTGTAGCGCAGGCTCGGGGTGCGGAACTTGCCCAGGTGCTTCCTATCCTTGGCTCGGAAGTAGAGACCGGGGTCGTCCTTGGTCTTGCGGTACATGTCTTCGGTGACGCCCTTGGCATAGAGCTCGAAGCGGAAGGTAATCTGCGCCACCGCGTCGTCCTCCCAGCCGTTGTATGGGGGCACGCCCACGTTGTGGTACTTCTCGTCGGTCAGCAGCGGCCCGCTGTGACAGGCGATGCAGTTGGCCTTGCCCGAGAACAGCGCGAGGCCCCGTTTCTGCGACGCGTTGAGCGCGGCATCGTCGCCGCGCATGTAGCGGTCGAAGGGCGTGTCGGTCTGCACCAGGGTGCGCTCGAAGGCGGCGATGGCCATGTAGGCGTGGCGGATGTTGGGCCAGTCGTCGCCGAAGACCTCCTTGAACCGTCGCCGGTACTCGGGCACGAAGGCAAGCCGCGCCTCCATCATGTCGTCCTCGCCGTTCCCCGCCACCGCGCCCCGGGCCGCGGAGCGCGCCTGGGACTCCAGCGACCTGGAAGACCCAGCCCAGAAGAGCTTGCCGTAATAGGCTGCGTTGATGATGGTCTGGCTGTTGCGCCAGTGTATGGTGCCGGGGTAGCCCGTGCTGACGGGTTCCGGGACCGACCAACCCGCCTCGGGAAAGTGGCAGACCGCGCACGGCATGGCGTAGTTGCCCGAGAGGATGGGATCGAAGAACAGCAGCTTGCCGAGCTCGACCTTCTCCGCCGACATCGGGTTGTCCGCGGGGACGGGGGGCGGACCCAGGGGAGCCAACCCCGGCGGTCGCACCGCGCCCGCCGGCGCGGCCGCCGCCAGCACAGCGGCTGCCGCGATGGCGAGAATCGTTCGGAAGCGGTTCACGGCCATCTCCCTTAGTTCGGTGCCCTGCGCCAGTTCCGGACCGGCTTGTAGTCGTAGTCGTCCGCGCGCCAGACGAATTCGTCTACGTCGAACGTCTCGCCGCTCAGCGCATCGAGAAAAGCCAGGAGATCGGCCTTCTCTTCAGGCGTCAATCCGAGCGGCTTGAGTCGCGGGTCCTTCAACGGATCGTCGCCGCCGCCGGCGTCATAGAAATCCACGACCTCCTCCAGCGACCGGAACACGCCGTTGTGCATGTAAGGCGCCGTCCACTTGAGCTCGCGCAGGGTCGGCGTGAGGAAGCTGCGGCGGGTCTCCGGCCGGTGGGTGCGCACATAGGCGCCAGGGTCCTCGCGCAGGCTCATGTAGTTCTCGATGCCCATGAACTTGGCGTAGGTCACGAACGCGGAGTGCCTCCTGGGGTCGGCCCAGATCTCCGGATTGTCCGGAACTCCGGTGTTGTGCGGCTTGTCGTCGGTGAAACGCGGCCCCGAGTGACACGCGGCACACCCCGCGCGGCCCTGGAACAGTGCCTGCCCCCGGCGGGCGGCGGCGGACAGCCTGCCCGTGTCGACGGGCGTGCCGCGGGAGACGATGGTGTCCAGGAACGCGGCCAGAGCCCGGCGGGCGCCGCCGTTGGACGGCTCGCCGAGTCCGGCGGCCCGGAACATCTTCCCGTAGACCGGATCCTGCTTGAGACGTTCCTGCATGAGCCTCATGTCCATGTTCATGAGGTAGGTCTCGGTGAGCATCTCGCGAGTGACGTCGTTGAGGTTCGTGCCCAGCCGGCCGTCGTGCATCCACGCGGCGCGACGGCCGACGTTGGCCAGAGTGGGAGTATTGCGGAAGTGGGCGGCCCCGGTGTAGGCGGCGGACAGGGGCTGCCCGTCGCTGAACGCCTTGTCCGGCTGGTGGCAGGTCGCGCAGGCGAAATTGACGTCGCCGGAAAGCCGCTCGTCGTAGAACAGCCTCTTGCCCAACTCGGCGCGGGCCGCCGCCACGGTCTTGTCACCCACGGAACCCGCGCCGGGCACGGGAGCGGCCAACCCCACCAGAGACACCAGAACCAACCCGAGAGTCAGTCTCATGAGCGCACCTTCCGCGCCAACCGTCGCACAGGGCCTTCCGTAGTCGCGTCAAGTCGCCGGTGTCGGGAATGGGCTCGAACGGCACCCCTCGCGTTCATCCCCGGACACCGATTCCCAAGCTCGATGATACCACTGCCGTGCCCCACGAGACAACGAGAAACCGCTCCCGGGTGTCTCCCGTGCCTCTTTCAATTCCCGACGACACTACCTAAATTGGAAGGAGGGTCACGCAGAGGGGAGGAGCCACCATGGTACGAGGCGTTTTCCTGTTGTCCGCGGCTCTGGCCTGGGCGGCTCTGGGGGCGAACGCGGCCTTCGCCGAGGGCGACGTCGCAGCCGGCAAGAAGGTCTTCAAGCGCTGCCTCGTGTGCCATACCGACGTGGAGGGCAAGCACAAGACCGGACCCACCCTCCACGAGGTCCTGGGCCGGGCCGCGGGAACGGCGAAGGGGTTCCGATACTCGCCGGCTTACGTACGGGCGGGGAAGGAGGGCCTGGTCTGGAAGGACGAGACCCTGTTCGAGTACCTCAGGCATCCCAAGAAATTTCTCCGCAAGTTTCTGAAGGACCCCAAGGTCAAGTCGCGCATGACCATGAAATACTTCAAGGAGAAGGACCGCCGCGACGTCATCGAGTACATGAAGTCGCTTGGCAACTGAGCCGGGAACTACGGCAAACCGCGGTCTCTCCCACACGCCCGCCCGCGCGACAGGCTTCGCAGATCGTTGACACCGACAAACCGGTTTGGTATCGGCGTGCCATGGACAGGCATGCGTCCACCCTCAGGGATTTCCGGGCCTGACGGCCCGCAGGAGGTGACCGATGGAAAGAAATGAGCCACGCGGCGTCGTGCATTGGATCGATCATTTTATCGTGGGCACCAACGACATGGTGGAGTGGGTCGACTGGGCGGTGAACGCCACCGGCATCACCCGGCGGCCGATCCGCGGCATCACCACCAAGGCACGACAGAAGGACGTCCCGATCATGTGCTTCCTGTGGTGGGATGGCGAGTCCTGCCGCATCGGCGCGTTCCTCCAGCCCGAGGTCTACCCGACCGCCAAGCCCCTGGGCGAGGAGTTGCCGCGTTGCGGCTTCTACATCCGCCCCGAGGACGTGGACCGGCACGTCAAGCGGCTCGAGCGCCACGACATTCCCCACACCGACCCGGTCCGGACCGCGGACGGCGGCGACGAGGGCACGGTGATCCACTTCGCCGACCCCGACGGCAACCAGTTCGAGTTCTGGGCCCCGGAGCACATGCCCGAAGGCGCCATGGAAATGTGCACCACCGAGGGCGTCGGGCGCATCAGCCACGCCGTGTACGGCTCCCGGGACCTGGGCCGCACCGCCGATTTCTTTGGCAAGTATTGCGCCCTGGAACCGGAAGTGAACCCCAACGTGGCCGAGGGGAACCTGGTGCTGCGGCTGCACGCCGGCGGCCGGCTCATCTACAAGCTCACGGACGAGGTGGACGAGCGCGTGGCCGGGCACGGACCCTGGTGGGACATGCACACGGCGCTGACCGTGCGGGCGGATGAGTTCATGCCCAACTACCGGCGCATGTGGGAGACCCTGCCCGAGGAAGCCATGGCCAAGGAAGACGACACCCTCACCCTGGAGCAGGAGGACGCCCTGCCGGCGCGCACCGGCCTGCACCGCAGCCCGGTAGGCTACCGCTGGAAGGCCATGTTCGAGCGCGGCGACGAATTCTACGACTGGGACGGGCACGCCTTCCACTTCTTCGGCGGCAGACCCGTGAAGGACGACGGATCCCTCGCCCTCTACACCATCGTGGAGCAGGAAGAGTACCTCACCGACGTCGCCGTCGAGGCCGAGAAAGCGCGGGTCGCCCAAGGCTGACGGCTGTTTTCACCCCTGGTCAAGATCAGCCGCGGCTGATCTTGACCAGGGTCCACACTCGCCCTTCCGATTTGCAAACATTCCGCAACGACTCGGTTCAGCGAGGAGGCTTTCATGGAAGTGGTCAAGGTCGACTTCAAGGGGACCAAGGGGATTCCGCCGTCGGGTCTGTGCGTGGGCGTGCACCGGGCCGGGGCGATGCACCAGAAGATGGTGGAGAAGTACGGCAGCGGCATCGCCGTGTGGTCCCTCCGGCCCGAGAACGACTTCATCGCCTTCAAGTCGCTGGAGGACGAAGACGGCATCCGCTCCACCAACGACATGGACTCCATCCAGGACGAGAAGCTCATCTACGGCGTGCGCGGCGCGCCCCCGGAGATCCGCAGGCAAGCGAAGGAACAAGGCCTGGAACTGCTGGCCGACGCCACCTGTCCGTTCGTCGTTCAGCAGGAGGAGGCGGAGCTTGAGCTGCTGGACCAGGGCTGCCACCTGGTGATCCTGAGCAGCCGCTCGCACCACGGTATCCCGCGCCTCATGGGCATCGCCAAGGAGAAGGAGCGGGAGGTGTTCATCGTCGAGAAGGCGGAGGACGTCGACGACATCCGCCTTACCCGGTTCGAGCCCGTGGGGGTCATCGTCCAGACGACGTTCTGGATGGAGAGCTACACCGGTATCATGACCCGGATCCTTGAGCGTTTCGCCAACGTGCGCATCCGCAACACCGCCTGCATCGACTCGCTGCAAAGGCTTCCCAAGGTCGAGGAACTGGCGCGCGATGTGGAGGCGGTGGTCATCTTCGGCTGGACCGAGGGCATGACCAACCGCATGGAGGAGGTGGCAAAGGCCTTCAACGACAACGTCTACCGCATCGAAAAGCTCGAAGACCTGGACCGGTCCTGGTTCACGGGCAAGTCCCGGGTCGGCATCATCGGCGCCAACGAGACCACCGACGACCTCGTGGACGAGGCGGTGGAACGCATCAAGTCCATGGCGGCCTGAGGGCGGGCGGAAACATGTCCACGGTCGCCAACATGGAAGCCAGACTCCCTTACCACGATCTTCGCGAATGGATGGCCCGGGCCGACGCCCTGGGCGAGCTCCGCACCGTCACCGGGGCGAGCTGGGAAGAGGACATCGGCCTCGCCGCCGACGCGGTCATCCGCGTCGACGACGGCCCTGCCGTGCTCTTCGACGAGGTCCCCGGCTGTCCCAGGGGTTTCCGGGTCCTGATCAACACCTTCGCCGGCAAGCGCCGGAACATGACGCTGGGATTCCCCGAGCACCTCACCAAGCAGGAGCTCAGCCAGGCCTTCTTCGACCACTACATCAAGGTGCAGCGGCGATTGCCCCACGTGGTGGTGGACGACGGGCCGGTGTTCGAGAACATCCTCACCGGCGACGACATCGACGTCATGAAGTTCCCCACCCCCAAGTGGCACCGGGACGACGGCGGGCGCTACATCGGCACCGGCTGCTTCTGCGTCACCATCGACCCGGAGGAACGCTGGATCAACGTCGGCACCTACCGCGCCATGGTGCAGGGCCCGAAGTCGGTGAGCCTGCTGTTCGTGCCGGGCAAGCACGCCTACATGCACCGCAAGAAGTACTTCGACAAGGGCCAGCCCATGCCCGTCGCCCTGGTGGTGGGCAGCGACCCCATGTCGTTCTTCGTGGGGGGCACGGAGTTCCCCTACGGCGTGTGCGAGTTCGACGTGGTCGGCGGGCTGCGCGGCACCCCCGTGGAAGTGGTGCGCGGCCAGGTCACCGGACTGCCTATCCCCGCCAACGCGGAGATCGTGCTGGAAGGGTTCCTGACCGAGGACGAACGCGCGGTGGAAGGGCCGTTCGGGGAATGGACCGGCTACTATGCCGGCGGCGCCAGCGCGCAGCCCACCCTGGACATCCGCGCCATCTACCACCGCAACGATCCCATCATCCTGGGGGTGCCGCCGCTGGGCGCGGGGTCCGACGAGATGGCCCGCTACCGGGCCATCATGCGCTCGGCCATGCTCAAGCACGAGCTGGCCAACGCCGGCGTGCCCGACGTCACCCAAGTGTGGTGCCACGAGGTCGGCGCCTCGCGCCTGCTGCACGGCATCGGCATCAAGCAGCGCTACCCCGGCCACGCCAGGCAGGCGGGGGTGCTCGCGTCGTCCTGCGGCTCGGTGGTGTACGGCTGCAAGTTCGTCATCGTGGTGGACGACGACGTCGACGTGTCCAACCTGGACGAGCTGGTCTGGGCCATGCTCACCCGCACCGATCCCGAGACCTCCATCGAGATCCTGCGCAAGATGCGCACGTCCCCCGCCGACCCGCGGGTGACGCCGGATCAGCGCAAGGTACAGGACCTCACCAACTCCCGCGTGGTGGTGGACGCCTGCCGTCCCTACGAGTGGTTCGACAGGTACCCCAAGGTGAACGCGCCCGGCCCGGACGTGGTGCGCAAGGCGCGCGAGAAGTTCGGCTACCTGCTGGACTGAGGGCTGACGGTCTGTATCCCGCGGAGGCACGGCAAAATGCACCGGCGGATTGCTGAGCCCTTATGCGTACAGGCCGTCGGGGAGGATTCGTGACGCCCGGTGCCGCACGCTTCGCCCAAGCCGCGCTGGTAGGGGACTCGGACGCATCCTACGACAACCTGGCGCTGGCCGAGCAGGCCGGCGAGATGCTGGCCCGTCGCGGCATCACCCTGATCACCGGCGGCCGCGGCGGCGTCATGGAAGCGGCCGCCCGCGGCGCCGCCGGAGCAGGCGGCCTCACCGTGGGGATCATGCCCGGCACCGACGCACGCTCGGCCAACCCCTGGTGCGATGTCGTCATCCCCACCGGCCTGGGCCACGCGCGCAACGTGCTCACGGCGCTGGCCGGCGACTTCATCGTGGCCGTGGGCGGCGGCGCAGGCACCCTTTCCGAGTTGTGCTTCGGCTGGATCCACGCCCGGCCCATCTACGTCCTGGGGGGATCGGGCGGTTGGTCCGACCGCCTTGCCGGCGGCGCGCTGGACCACCGCGCGTCCTCGGTGATCGTTCCCTGCGACGGCATTGAGACGCTGGAACGCGAAGTGGCGCGTTTTTGCGCCGCGAAGGGGCTGCGCCTTCGGGATCCGGGCGCGAAGTGACCGTCACGAGCGGTTGGAGACCCCCGTCGCCGCCGGCAGGGCAGCGCGGGCAAGGCCATGAGTACCCGCAAACGGTGGCTGGAACGTACGGGGCGCCAATTTAGTCCATGAACCCTCGCTCACAAGCCCTGTTCTGGCTGCTGGTGCTGGCGGCGACGCTGCTGCTGGTCTGGCTCCTGAGCGCCATCCTGTTCCCCTTCGTGCTGGGCATCGCCCTCGCCTACGCCCTGGACCCGGCCGCCACCGCGCTGGAGCGGCGGGGATGCTCCCGCACCGCGGCCACGGTGCTCATCGGCGCCGGCTTCTTCGGCTGCGGCATGGTGCTGTTGCTGCTGCTGATCCCGCCGGTGGCGGGGCAGGCCGCGGACCTGCTTCAGCGGCTTCCCGGCCTCGTCGCGCGCCTCATCGAGGCCGTCGGCCCTCTCCTCACCCGGGCGCTCAACGCCATCGGCGCCGACCAGCCCGAAGGCCTGCACCAGACCATGGCCGGGAACCTGCAGCGCATGGCCGCCTTGGGGCTCGCGCTGCTCAAGGGCGTTCTTGGGGGCGGCGCCGCGGTCGTCAACGTCGCCACCCTCCTGACCATCACCCCCCTCACCACCTTCTACGTGCTGCGGCAGTGGCCCGGCATCGTCCAGACCGTGGACGACTGGCTGCCCCGCGACCATGCCGACGCGGTGCGCGGCATCATGCGCAACATCGACGTGGTGCTCAAGGGGTTCCTCCACGGCTCGGTCATCGTCTGCGGCGCGCTGGCCGCCTTCTACGGCGTCGCCCTTTCGCTCGCGGGCCTCGACTACGGCCTCACCATCGGACTCGTCACCGGCGCCCTGTCGTTCATCCCCTACGTGGGAACTCTCTTCGGGCTGATTTCGTCGGTGGGAGTCGCCCTGTTGCAGTTCTGGCCGGAGTGGGTCCGCATCGCCGTAGTTCTGGGGATCTTTCTCGCGGGTCAGATCCTGGCCGACTACGTGCTGACCCCGCGAGTCATGGGCAGCCGCATCTCCGTGCATCCCCTGTGGCTGATCTTCGGCCTGCTCGCCGGCGGCGCCCTCTTCGGCTTCGTGGGCATGCTGCTGTCAATACCGGCCACCGCCGCCATCGGAGTCCTCGCCCGCTTCTTCATCGAGCGCTACAAGGAGTCTTCGTTGTATCGGGGCGCTGGGGACACCTGAGCCGTCACTGGGTCAGCTTGCGCCGCATGAGGTGGGTCGCCCAGGCGATCAGCGCGCCGGAGAGAACCAGGATGTAGGCCACGTCCCAGATGAGCGTGGCGGAGGGCTGGCCGTGGAACGCGGCGCGGGCGAGCCGCACGGGATGGAGCAGCGGCAGGCATTCGGCCACCCATAGCCAGGACGCGGACAGGCGTTCCTCCAACGGGAAGAAGACCGATGAGAAGAGGAACAGCGGCGTCAGGAACAGGGTGAAGTAGAAGCTGTAGAGTTCCATGGTGCCGATGCGCAGGGTGAAGGCCAGCCCGATGGCGGAGAAGAGCAGGCCCGTGAGCGGTATCACCGCCAGCACCCACAGGGCCTGCGGCAGCGGCGCGAGCCCGGCCACGGCCACCACGAGCGCGAAGCACAGTCCGTACATGCACGACCGGGTCATGGCCCACAGCAGCTCGCCGGCGACCACGTCCACGGGCTGGATCGGGGTGGTGAGCATGGCGTCGTAGGCCTTCTCGATGTTCATGCGCACGTAGACGTTGTAGGTCACCTCGAAGCTCGCGCCGTTCATGGCAGCCACGCACACGAGCCCCGGAGCGAGGAACTCGATGTAGGAGGTGCCGCCCATGGTGGTGATGTAGGCGCCCAGGCCCACGCCCAGAGAGACGAGGTAGAGCACCGGCTCGAAGAAGTTCGGCAGGATGTTCCATCTCCAGGTGCGGCGGTACATGGTGGCGTTGCGCCGCCACACCGACAGGGCGTGCCGCCAGGACAGGGTCACCGGTCGTCCTCGAGGCGCGTGCCGGTGAGGGAGAGGAAGACGTCCTCCAGGTTCGTGGGACGTGCCACCATCGCCCGGTCGTCGAACCCCGGGCGCTTGCGGATACGCTCCAGCAACGGGCCGGCCTCGTCCGTGTAGAGCATGGTGCGGTTGCCCGCGCGGTAGCGTGGCGGGCTCTCTTCGAGGCCGCGCAGGAGGGCGTGCTCCTCCTCGGGGGTGGCGTCGAGCTCCACGGTCTCCTGCGCCAGGTAGCGCTCGATGAGCGCTTCGGGCGCGCCCTGGGCGATGACGTCGCCGGCGGACATGATGGCGACGACGTCGCACAGCCGCTGGGCCTCGTCCATGTAGTGGGTGGTCAGGAGCACGGTGGTGCCGCCCCGGCGCAGCTCGCGCACCCGCGACCACAGCGCCAGCCGTACGGCCGGGTCGAGTCCGGTGGTAGGCTCGTCGAGGATCAGCAGCTCCGGCCGGTTCATCAGCGAGAGGGCCACGGCCAACCGGCGCTGATAGCCGCCGGACAGCTTGTTCACCGGCACGTCCGCGTGGGAGCGCAGCTCCAGGAAGTCGAGAAGCTCTTCCACCCGGCGTGCCAGGTCCGCGCCGTCCATGAGGTGGTAGCGGCCGAACACGGTGAGGTTGGCGCGCGGCGAGATGGTCTCGATGAAGACGTTCTGCTGGAGCGTCACGCCCAACCGCCGCCGCACCGCGCGCACGTGGCGCGCCGCGTCCATGCCGAAGACGCGCACTTCCCCGCTCGTGGGCAAGGTGACGCCGTAGATCATCCGGAGCGTCGTGGTCTTGCCCGCCCCGTTGGGACCCAGCAGTCCGAAGCAGACCCCCGCGGGCACGTTCAGGGTCAGATCGTCCACCGCCACCCGCTCGCCGAAGCGCTTGGTGACGCCGGAGAGATGAACGATCACGCCCCGGCCGCGGCCGAAAGGCGGTGCCTCAGTGGAGGCCGTAGAAGCGGCGCGCGTTGTCCCCAAGGACGGCGACCTTGTCCCCTTCCGACAGCTCCGCGTGGTCGCGCGTCTCCTCGATCATCTTCCGCGCCGCGGGCAGGTCCACCTCGTGGGGATAGTCCGAGGAGTACGCGAAGGGCTCGATGCCCACGCGCCGGGCCAGGTACGGCAGGCTCGCGTCGTTGCCTTCGCAGCCGATGAGGATCTGCCCGCCCGCGATGTATTCGGGCAGCGGCTTGCACGACAGCCCTTCCAGCTCCGCGTCCCGCTCCATGCGGTCGGCGATGCAGGTGAGCCAGGCGCATCCGCCCTCCAGGAACGCCACCTTGAGGGTCGGGTAGCGGTCGAACCAGCCGTGGTAGATGAACGACACCAGCGCGATCATCAGCGGCACCGGGTGATGCAACAGCCGGGAGCCCAGCCGGCTGCTGAACGAATCCAGGCCCACGCCGCGGTTGGAGCCTCCGTGGATGCCCAGCGCGCACCCCAGCTCCGCCGCCTCTTCGTACACGGGCGCGTAGAACTCGTGGCCGAGATGCAGTCCCAGGCCGGTGGAGGGAAGCATGCCGCCCAAGAGCCCCAACTCCTTCACGCACCGGCGCAGCTCCGCGGCCGCGGCCTTGGGATCCTGCATGGGCAGCAGCGCGATGGGATGCAGCCGCTTGCTGACGCCGCGGTATCGCTCCGTCACGTAGTCGTTGTAGGCGCGGCACACCTTGACCGCGTAGCTCGGCTGCTGGATGAATCCCAGGGACAGCCCCTCGGTGGCGTAGAGGACCGAGTCGGTGAGCTCCGCCTTCTTGACGAACTCGAAGATGTCCTCGCCCGAGCCCGTGCGTTCGTCGCTGGCGCGCACCGGGTGGACGCGGCTCTGCGCGGTCATCTCCTCGGTCTCGGGGTAGTGCATGCCGTCGATGGACGGGAACACACCCGCGCGGTTGCGCGGCGGATGCAGCGCGTACTCCTTGGCATCCGGCACCATGTACTCGGCCATCTCGGGTATGGACTCGATCAGGTGGCCGTCGGCATCGACAACGGAAATCTCGCTCATGGCAAACCTCCCGTGGGCAGGGTTGAAAGTTGGACTAACACCGGGACGCCGTAGCGGTCAATCCCTGCGCAGCCGCAGGGGAATGACCATGCACGCGCCCACGAGCAGGCAGACGCCGGGGAAGAAAAAGGCGGCCATGATGCCGAAACGCTCGCTGAGATATCCCGCCAGCGTGGGCGCCGGAACCACGAGAATGTGTGTGCCCAGGGACACCAGTCCGAAGGACGATGCCTGACTCTCCTTGTCGGCCACGTCCAGCGCGACCGTCGTGGTCACGTTGGCCACCGTGTAGAACAGAAATCCCATGGCGAAGACGACGGCCCCCAGGGCCAGGCCCGGGGCGGCCCATCGCAGCAGGAAATAGGTAAGCCCAAGGGCCGCCAGCGAAGGCGCCAGAACCACCTTGCGGCCCAGCCGGTCTGACAGCACTCCCATTATAGGCTGGGCGATCAGGCCCGACACCGCCATCGGCGTCAGGTAAATGCCCATCTCGGGGTTGGACAGGCCCAGGTGCTCGACGATGTAGATGGGCAGGAAGGTGATCGCCACCTGGCGCGCCATCTGATTGAAGCTTCGCACCAGCGTCACCACCAGGATCGCGGGGTTCCGCGCCAGCACCTTGAGCTCCTGGAACGGCCTGGGCTTCTTCGTCGGAACCTCGTCGCCCTCGAACATGCGCGCGCCGTACAGCCACACCAGGCCGGCGCACGCCAGCGCCACCAGGAGCTGGCTTTCCGCCAGGGCCTGCCACGAGAAGCTGGCCAGCAGGAAGCCGACGGTCAGGTAGGTGACGGTGTTGCCCAGGGTGGCGCCCATGCCGTAGAGCGCCACGGCCGTGCCCCGGCTCTCCGGGAAACGGTTCGACAGCGAGGCCACGGACGCAGGATGAAACAGCGTGGTGCCGGTGGCCAGGAGCGCCACGGCGAACAGCGCCCAGCCATACCCGGGCAACGCCCCCAGCACCCAGTAGCAGAGCCCCATGCACACCAGCGAGGAAGTCACGATGAGCCCGCGCAGGCGCACCCAGGTGTCGGCGATGATGCC
Organism: Deltaproteobacteria bacterium; assembly: GCA_028818775.1. NCBI lineage: Bacteria > Pseudomonadati > Myxococcota > Myxococcia > Deltaproteobacteria bacterium. The sequence goes on from JAPPNE010000089.1 coordinate 12,558, forward strand.
GGACGGAACGTCCAGGGCAGCCTGACCGAACATGCGCATGGAGGACAGGCCGCCCACCTGAACGTCGTTGAGCCCCATGCCCGCCTTGAGGGTGGGAAGGAGCATGGTGATGAGCTGCATGAACCAGTGGATGGCGAGGTGCGCCAGGGTGATGAAGCCCAGGAACCGGAGGCGTTCCCGGCCCACTTGCGCGGCCAGACCGCGAATCTGCTCAAGCGTCTTCATGAGGGTCCTTGGAGCAGCGTCCCGCCCGCCGTCACCGGCCGGCCAGTCCGTTGTCGCCGCGGGCCTGGAGCACGAGCCTGGTCTTCATCTCGTGGAGTCGCGCCTCCAGCCCGACGGGATACTCGTGCGGGTTGACCCGGCGCTTGATGCTGTTATGGAAACACGACAGCTCGGCCTGGGTCTTCTCCTTGGCCGCGTGCACCGAGGGTACGTCGTACACCAGCTCGCCGCCGCGGAACACCGGCACCAGCAGGTCCTGGCACTCGGTGCCGGCGGCGATGTGTTTCCTGCGAGTCATGTTCATGGGGTCGACGATGGTGCAGCCGTCGGCGATGCCCAGGTTCTCGTCGTAGATGGCATCCGCCACGTACCGGTCGCCCTGGCGAAAACGCCGCGTCTGGAGGATGCCGGGCGTCGACACCTTGACGGCCTGCTCGGACAGCTTCACCTTGTTGACCCATTCGTTGCCGTTGCCCGCGGAACGGACGCACGACAGCTTGTAGACGCCGCCGAGGGCGGGCTGGTCGAAGGCCGTGGCGAGCCGGGTGCCCACCCCCCAGACGTTGATGCGCGCGCCCTCCTCCTTGAGGGACGCGATCAGGTGCTCGTCCAGGTCGTTGCTGCCGACGATGACCGCTTCGGGGAAACCGGCCTCGTCCAGGATGCGGCGCGCCTCGATGCTGAGGAACGCCAGATCGCCCGAGTCCAGCCGGATGCCCACCATCTCGTGGCCGCGCTGCCGCAGCTTGCGGCCGATCTCCACGGCCTTGCGCACCCCGTTCAGGCTGTCGAACGTGTCCACCAGCAGCAGGCAGTTGTTGGGCATGGCGTCGGCGTAGGTCTCGAAGGCCTCCATCTCGTCATTGAACGACAGCACCCAACTGTGTGCGTGGGTGCCCTTGACCGGAATGTCGAAGAGCTTGCCGGCCAGGGCGTTGGAGGTTCCCGCGCACCCGCCCACGTAGGCCGCCCGGCTCGCCGCCAGGGCGCCGTCGAAACCCTGGGCGCGCCGGAGCCCGAACTCCAGCACGGACTCCCCGCGCGCCGACTGGCACACCCGCGCCGCCTTGGTGGCGATGAGCGTCTGGAAGCAGAGGATGTTGAGCAGCACCGTCTCCAGGATCTGGCATTGCAGGATGGGGCCGCGCACCCGCACCAGGGGCTCGTGAGGGAACACCACCGTTCCCTCCGGCACCGCGTCCACGTCGCAGACGAAGCGGGCCTCCCGCAGGTAGTCCAGGAAGGCGTCCTCGAACATGCGCTCGCCGTCGTTGCCGCGCAGCCCCGACAGATATTCGAGGTCGCTGGCGTCGAACCCGAAACGGGTGAGCACCCCCACCACGTGCCCAAGGCCGCAACCCACGGCAAAGCCTCCCTGGTAGGGGTTCTCGCGGAACGAGAGGTGAAACACCGCTTCCTTCGTGTCGGTCCCGGACTTCCAGTAGGCGTAAGCCATGGTGAGCTGGTAGAGGTCCGTGAGGAGCGCGAGCGAATTGGCGTAGAGCTGTTCGAGCGTGTGCATGAATGAACCCCGAGGCATTTGCGCCGTGCGGCCGATTTGTTACAAATCACCTCCACGGCCCTGCGTCAACACGTGGGTCAAGGGCCGGTTGCAAGGAGGCAAAAGTGGCGCAGCCTGAAGAAACACGGTTGTACGACCGGGAGGCGGCGCGGCAGGCGCGGGTGGATCTCGCCGCCGCCTACCGGCTCGCGGTGCGGTTCGGCTTTCACGAGGCCATCGACAACCACTTCAGCCTGCTCCTGCCCGGCCAGGACGCGCTGATGCTGTTGAACCCCTATCCGTTGCACTGGACGGAAGTGACGGCCGGGAACCTCCTGCTGGCGGATTTCGAGGGGAACCGCCTGGAAGGCGAACACGAGGTGGAGCCCACCGCGCTGCACATCCACGCGCCGCTGCACCAAGCCAACCCGCGCGGGTTCCGCTGCGTGCTGCACACCCATATGCCCTACGCCAGCGCCATCGCCTGCCGGCAGGGCGGACGCCTGGAGATGGTGCACCAGGTGAGCAGCCGGTTCGACGGCGACGTCGCCTACCTCGAAGACTACAACGGACTCGTCCTCGACCGCACGGAAGGGAACCGCATCGCGCGGGTGATGGGCGACAAGAACGTGCTCTTCATGGCCAACCACGGCGTCATCACCGCCGGCAGAACCGTCGCGGAAGCCTTCGACCGGCTCTATTTCCTGGAACGCGCCTGCAAGGTGCAGGTGCTGGCGGAGATGGGCGGACACCCGCTCCAGCGCATCACGCACGAGACCGCCGAGCTGCTGCGGCGCCAGCGGGGTGAAGGCGAGAACCCCGCGGCCGAGCTGCACTTCGCCGCCCTGAAACGCATTCTCGACCGGGAAGAGCCCGACTACGCGGACTGACGCGGTCCCCGGCTGCTGCCCCGCTGTTCCTGGTCACTACGGCTTGCGCCCGAAGATATACGCCACGCCGATGCTCAGGAGGTAAAGGGCGATGAGCGGCCCCGCCAGGAGCACCTGCGAGACCACGTCCGGCGGCGTCAATACCGCCGCGAGCACGAACATCACCAGAACGGCGTAGCGGAAATGGTGCCACAGGAAGCGGTGGTTCCAGATGCCCGCGCGCGCCAGGAAGAACGAGAACACCGGCAGTTGGAAGGTCACCCCGAAGGCGACGACGATGCGGAAGAAGAAGGAGAAATACTCGGAGACGCGGATCTCCGGGTTGACCTGCAGCGACCCGTACTGGTCGAGGAAATACAGAAACGCCACCGGCAGGACGGCCTGGTAGCAGAAGAGCGCGCCGGAAAGGAAGAAGACAGTGGTGGCGCTGACGAAACCCACCATGTATCGGGTCTTCCCCTCGGCGCCGAACGCCGGCGCCACCATGCGCCACGACTGGAGGAAGATGACCGGGCTCCCGGCGAGCACTCCGGCGAGGAACGCCACCTTGATCTCGACGAAGAAGACCTCCGCCACGCCCGTGCCGATGAGGCTCTGCCCGGGTTGAAGCCGGCTCTTGAGGGGTTCTACCAGGACTTCGAAGAGTTGCGGCGCAAGCAGAAAGCCCACGACGAACGGAACGAACACGGCGGCCAGTGACCATGCGACACACGAACGTATCCGCTCCATCTGGTGGACGAACTTGGGCAGGATCGGATCGTCGGTCATATGCGGGGCGTTCCAACGGCCGGCACGCCGGTATCCTTCGCCCGCGGGCTGCGGATCCGGGCCTACCTGTGTGTATCAGATCATCGGACAGCACGCGACGAAAGCCGCAAAATTGCCCTCGCCCGGCTTTAGGCGGCCGGAATTGAGAACAAACTGTTGAGTTTTCTTGAGATTCAAGCTAAGATGCCGCGCAATCCACGTCACTCTTAACGTGATGTCAGAAGCATGACGTCCCAGAAGGAGGCACCTGTGAAGCTTTCAACGAAATTCGCCAGCTTGGCCGGAAAATCGGCCGTCGCATTGGCCGCCGTGGCGCTGCTCGGCACCGGCTGTATTCCCGAGCACGAGCATCCGGACTACAAGGTGAACGTCCAGGCGGTGGAGAGCGCGACCAAGAAGGCGGAAGCCGCGGGCTCGGGCGCGAACGCTGCCGCCGACAAGGCCTCGGCCGCTGCCAAGCAGGCTGAAGCCGCCGCCGCAAAGGCCGGCGAGGCCGCCGCTCGGGCCGAAGCCGCGGCGGAACGCGCCGAGCGCGCTGCCGCGAAGGCGGAAGCTGCGTTCGAAAAGTCCATGAAGAAGTAAGCCGGCACGCTTACAACCCCAACCTCACCTCACTTCTTCGCGTGGAAGACAGGGAGTCTCTCGATCAGAGAGATTCCCATCTTCCGGGCCAGCGGCCAGTCCGGGCTGCGCAAAAGCTTCGAGGCCGCAGCGTACAACGCCACTCCGCCCGCAAGTAGCGCGCCGAAAATCGGAACCTGCGCGAACAGCGTCGCGGACCCCCACTGCACACGTGCCGCCACCAGAGCCAGCGGACCGGCCATGACGGCGGCGGCGGCGAGATTGCGCCAAAGCGACGACCCGTAGTCACCCCAGGCGAATCCTCCGAGCCGTCGCGTCATCAGCCACAAGAGCGCCGCGAACTGGAAGGTCGCCGACAGCGAGTTGGCCAACGCGAGCCCGGCGTAAGAGAGGCTCAGCACCCCGACGCCCCCGCCCACGGCCGCCACCACCGTGACGAAAGCGTTGCCCGCCCCCGCCGTTCCGACCGGTCCCATCAGCGCCAGGCTCAGAAGGAAGTTCAACACGAAGGTCAGGAACGCCACCCGCATCGGCGTTTTTGTGTCCTGCATGGCGTGGAACATGGGAACGAGGACGCGCGCGGCGGAGACGCCCCACAAGCCCAGGGCCAGGAAGACCAACGCGTGAGCGCAGGCGGCGACGTCGGCCGCGTCGAACGCGCCCCGTTGGAACAGCAGTGAGAACGCCGGCACGGCGACGACCATCAGCCCCAGGGCGGACGGCAACGAGATGAAGTTCACCATCCGTAGCGAGTAGCCGAGTGTCGTCCGCAATCCGTCGATGTCCTGGCGCGCGGCCAGCGAGGAGAAGCTGGGCAACGCGGCCGTGCCCAGGGCCACGGCGAACACCCCCAGGGGGAACTGCAGCAGGCGGTCGGCATAGTAGAGGTAGGAGACGCTTCCAGGCTCCAGCAACGAGGCCAGGATGGTGCTCACCAGCACGTTCAACTGGTAGACGGCGGCGCCGATGACGGCCGGACCCATGAGCCGCAGAAACCTGTAGAGCGCGGGGCTGCGGAAGTTCGGATTGGGGAGCCAGGAGAAGCCGTGCCGCCGCAGGAAGGGGAGCTGCAGCGCGAGCTGTGCGGCGCCGCCCAGCAGGACGCCGTAGGCCAGGCTCATGACCGGTTGCGACAGCAGCGGGATCAGCAGAAAGGCCGCCGCGATGATGGACAGGTTCTGCAGCACCGGCGCCAGCGACGGCGCCATGAAGTGGCGGAACGTGTTCAGGTACCCCATGCACAGCGCCACGAGACTCAGGAAGAAGATGCTGGGGAACATGATGCGGACCAGCCGGACCGTGAGGGAGAACTTCTCGGGCGCGGCGGAGAAACCCGGCGCGAACAGCCAAGTCAACGGTGCCGGGAAGAGCACGCCGGCGGCGGTCACCACCAGGAGGAAGAGAACCGCGAAGGTCATGATCACGCGGCTCGCCTCGATCGCTTCCCGGCGCCCCTGGGTGGCGAGGACCTGGGACAGGACCGGCACGAAGCCGGCGGACAGGGCGCCCTCGGCGGTCAAGCGCCGCAACAGGTTGGGGATGCGGAAGGCAACGAAAAACGCGTCGGCGGCGCTCCGCGCCCCCAGCAGGTACCCGATGACGATATCCCTGGCAAGGCCCGTGAAGCGGCTCAACAGGGTCATCGAGCCCACGACACCCGTGGCCTTCGCGACCCGGCCAAGCTCCCTCGCCGTTGACTCTTCACTCATGCGGTGCTACAGAAACAGCCTCTAGGAGGTACATCTTGGCGAACCACAAGTCGGCCATCAAACGGCACAAGCAAAGCGTGCAACGCCATCTGCGCAACCAGGCGTTCCGCTCCCGGGTCAGGACCCTGGTCAAGAAGACCCGGGTGGCGATCGAGAGCAAGGACCGGGATACCATCGCGGAGAAGATCAAGGAAGTGAACGGGCTGCTCGACAAAGCCGTGCTCAAGGGCGTGCTCAAGCGCAACACGGCCTCGCGCACGATGGCGCGGTTGGCGCGGGCGGCGCATCAGGCCGCTTCCTCGTAGACCGCCGCCAGGGCGACCCTCAGAATCCCTCCGCCATCCGCTGCCGGATGACACGAGCCAGCCGCAGCAGCAACCGTTCCCTCGCAGCCATTCGAGAACTCTCCGCAATCGCGGCGTCGCTCAGACGGCCGATGTCGGCGGTATCGATGGCGTCGCGCAGAAATTCGCCGGAACCGGGGACCACGGCCCCGCGGGCGCCCGCGTAGACTTCCCGCAACCGCACCACCTGCCGCGGCCACAAGACTTCCCGCGGCGACCGCCGCCGCAGGGTGACCTCCGCGTCGAGCCGGGCTTCCGACTGCAGCACCCGGTCCGCTCCATCTACCGACAGGTTCCGGGTGCCGTAGTGCCGAATCACTCCCGAAAGGACCGCGTCCGCATCCTCGAACCGGTCCACCACCCGCGGCCGCTCCGCGCCGGCTAGCTCCCGTCGCAACGCCAGCCCGACCCCGTGCTCCAGGCCGGTGACGCGGGTCTGATTGAGGAAACGCTCGAGGTAGACGGTTCGGACATCGTCCGGCAATCCCGCGCCGGGACCCACGAACCGGTAGCCGCAGGCGCCCGCCAGGAGCGCCGCCGCCAGCGCGAACGCCAACCGCAAGGCGCGCCGGCCGTGCAAGCTCTCAACCCCCGATCACGATATTGACCAGGCGTCCGGGCACCTGGATGACCCGCTTGACGGGGCGGCCGTCCAGGAAACCCGCCACCTTGGGGTCCGCCAGCGCGGCCGACTCGACGTCCTCCCTGGCGGCGTCGGCGGGCACCGAGATCTTGCCGCGCAGCTTGCCGTTCACCTGGACGACGATGAGCCGGGTTTCCTGCACGAGGGCGTCCTCGGAGTGCTCGGGCCAGGCCACGTCCGCCAAGGATTCACCGTGTCCCAGGCGCTGCCACAGCTCGCTCGCCACGTGCGGCACGAACGGCGCCAGGAGCACCACCTCGGTCTCCAGCACCGCCTTCACCAGCGCCGCGTTGCCGTCCTGTTCGAGCTCCTCGGCGCTCAACGCGTTCACGGCGTTGTGGAGCTCCATGACGGCGGCGATGGCGGTGTTGAAGTGGAAGCGCTCCACGTCGTCGGTGACCTTCTTGATGGTCCAGTGGATGCGCCGGCGCAGCTCCTTGAGACCGTCGGACGCGGGCTCGGCGCCGGCATCGGCCGCGACGCCCGTGAGCCGCTCGCCGTGGCGCATGGCGAAGCGCCACACCCGGTTGAGGAAGCGATGCGCGCCCTCGACGCCCTGGTCGCTCCAGTCCAGGTCCTTTTCGGGCGGGGCCGCGAACAGCGTGAACAGGCGCGCGGTGTCCGCGCCGTAGCGCTGGATCAACTGATCCGGGTCCACCACGTTGTTCTTGGACTTGGACATCTTGGCGCCGTCCTTGATGACCATGCCCTGGGTCAGGAGGTTGCTGAAGGGCTCATCCACGGCAAGCCAGCCCATGTCCCGCAGGACGCGGGTGAAGAAGCGCGCGTAGAGCAGGTGCAGCACCGCGTGCTCGACGCCGCCCACGTACTGGTCCACGGCCATCCAGTAGTTGGCCCGCTCCCGGTCCAGCGGCTGCCGGTCCTCGTCGGGGCAGGCGTAGCGCGCGAAGTACCACGAAGACTCCACGAACGTGTCCATGGTATCGGTCTCGCGGCGGGCCGTCCCCTTGCACGTGGGACAGGCGGTCTCGTGGAACTCCGGGAGGTTGGCCAGCGGCGAGGCGCCGGCGCCGGTGAACTCCACGTTGGTGGGGAGCCGCACCGGCAACTCGTCCTGCGGCACCGGCACCATGCCGCAGGCGTTACAATACACCACGGGGATGGGGGCGCCCCAGTAGCGCTGGCGCGAGATGCCCCAGTCCCGCAACCGGTAACGCACGGTGCCCTTGCCCCAGCCCCTCTCCTCCAGGTAGGCGGCGATACGCGCGCGGCCCTCGGCGCTGCCCAGCCCGCTGAAGGGGCCGCTGTCGGCCATCACCCCGTCGGCGACAAAGGCCTCGGTCATGTCCTCGGCCGCCAGGGTGGCGCCGGCGGGATGGATGACCGGGCGCACCGGGAGGTCGTATTTCCGGGCAAACTCGAAATCCCGCTGGTCGTGGGCAGGGACCGCCATGACCGCTCCGGTGCCGTACTCCATCAGCACGAAGTTGGCCACGTAGATGGGGACCTTTTCCTCGGTGAACGGGTTAACGCAGTACGACCCGGTGAAGATGCCCTCCTTCTCCATGTCCGCGTCGTCGCGCCGTGAATGACTCATGCGCTTCACGTGTCCGGCGAACTCCCGGACCGCCTGTTGCTGCGGCGTGCCCTGCGCGAGTTCCAGGGCCAGCGGATGCTCCGCCGCAAGCGAGACGAAGGTCGCGCCGTAGATCGTGTCCTGGCGGGTGGTGAAGACCGTCAGGTCGCCCTCCCGGTCCACCAGCGGGAAGCGTATCTCGGCGCCGATGGACTTCCCGATCCAGTTGCGCTGCATGGTGAGGACCTTGTCGGGCCACCCGCCCGAGAGGTCGTCGCACGCCGCCAGCAGCTCGTCGGCGTAGTCCGTGATGCGGAAGAACCACTGCGGCAACTCGCGCATGACCACGTCCTGCTCGCAGCGCCAGCAGACGCCGTCCACCACCTGTTCGTTGGCCAGGACGGTCTCGCACCCGGTGCACCAGTTCACCGCCGAGCTGCGCTTGTAGGCGAGTCCGCGCTTGAGCATCTCCAGGAAGAACAACTGCTCCCAGCGGTAGTAGTCGGCGTCGCACGTGGCCAGCTCCCGGCGCCAGTCGTAGCTGAAGCCCATCTTCTTGAGCTGGGAGCGCATGTAGTCGATGTTCTCCACGGTCCAGCGCGCCGGATGCACCTTGTTGGCGATGGCCGCGTTCTCGGCGGGCAGGCCGAAGGCGTCCCAGCCCATGGGATGAAGGACGTTGAACCCGCGCATGCGCTTGTAGCGCGCGATGACGTCGCCGATGGAGTAGTTGCGCACGTGGCCCATGTGGATGCGCCCCGACGGGTAGGGGAACATCTCCAGCAGGTAGTACTTGGGGAGGGGCGAGTCCTCGCCCACCCGGAAGCTTTCCTCGCGCTCCCACTCGCCCTGCCACTTCTCTTCGATCTTCCAGAACTCGTACTTCTCGATCATGGTTCCGGCCGCTCGCTCTCCTTGATCTTTCCGGTCTCCTTGAGACCGTTGGCGTGGGCTACCTGGTCGAGCACCCCGTTGATGAAGGCGGGGGAATCGTCCGACCCGTAGCGGTTACCGACCTCGATGGCTTCGTCGATGCTCACGTTCATGGGGATGTCCGGACAGAAGAGCAACTCGTAGGTGGCGAGGCGAAGGATGATCAGGTCCACCTTCGACAGCCGCTCAAGCTTCCAGTGCTCGACGGCGTTCTCGATGAAGCCGTCGATCTCGTCGCGGCGCGCCGTGGTGCCGGCGATGAGGCGCTGGGCGAAATCCCGGGCCGCGGGGCGCGACGGGAAGTGGCCCCAAAAGCTCTCCGGACCGGTGGGTGCCGGTTCGCCGGTGATCTCCATCTGGTAGAGCACCTGCAACGCCAGCTCCCTAGCCTTGCGGCGAATACCTGCCATCGACAGGACGTCGTGCGGGTTCAGGCGAGTTGCTTGCCCAGGCTCGCCATTTCGATGGCCGTCACCGCGGCCTCGAACCCCTTGTTGCCCATCTTCGCACCGGCCCGGTCCACCGCCTGCTCCACCGTGTTGGTGGTGAGAAGGCCGAAGGCGATGGGGATGCCGTAGTGGTTCATGGCGTTGCCCACGCCGCGCGAGGCTTCCCCGCATATATAGTCGAAGTGGGGGGTCTCGCCGCGGATCACCGCCCCGACGCAGATCAGCGCGTCGTACCGGCCGCTGGCCGCCATCTTGTGCGCGCAAAAGGAGATCTCGAAAGCGCCGGGGACCCACGCGACGTCGACGTTCCCGTCCACGTCGGCGCCGTGCCGCCTCAGGCCGTCCACGGCGCCGTCGAGCAGTCGCTCGGTGATGAAGCCGTTGAAACGGCTGGCGATGATGCCGAACCGCATCCCCGTTGCATCCAGTTTTCCTTCGATCACTCGCATGGCCGGCCCTCTAGCGACACTGCGCTCATTTCCCCTCCAGGTGGGTGAGGATGTGTCCGAGCTTGTCGCGCTTGGTTCGCAGGTAGCGGGCGTTGCCGTCGTTGGACTGGATCTCCAGCGGCACGCGTTCGCTCACCGACAGGCCATAGCCCTCGAGGCTGACGATCTTGCGCGGGTTGTTGGTCAACAGGCGCAGGCGCTGGATGCCGAGATTGCGCAGGATCTCCGCCGCCACGCCGTAGTCGCGCAGGTCCACGTCGAACCCCAGTTCCAGGTTCGCCTCGGCGGTGTCGCGCCCCTGGTCCTGCAGCGCGTACGCCTTGATCTTGTTGGTCAGGCCGATGCCGCGTCCCTCCTGGTGCATGTACACGATGGCGCCGCACTCCTCCTGGTCGATGAGGCGGAGGGCGGCCCGCAACTGGTCGCCGCAGTCGCACCGCTCCGACGAGAACACGTCGCCGGTCAGGCACTCGGAATGCACTCGGACGAGGACGTTGTCGCGCCCGCTCACGTCGCCCTTGACCAGGGCCATGTGCTCGAACGGATCGAGGTTCGTGCGGTAGAGAATCGCCTTGAAGGACCTGCCGTGGATGCTCGGGAAGTCTTCTTCCCACACCTTGCGTATGGTCGCTTCGTTGCGCAGGCGATGCGCGATGAGATCCACGATGGACACCATCCGCAGGTCATGCGCGCGCGCGAACTCACGGAGCACAGGCCCGACGGCGACGGCGCCGTCCTCGCCCAGCACCTGACAGAACGCCGCCGCCGGCTGCAGGCCGCACAGCGTTGCCAGATCCATCGAGGCCTCGGCGACGCCCGCCCGGGCCAGCACGCCCCCGTCGCTGGCTTGCACCGGCAACACGTTGCCCGGCATCACGAAATCACGAGACCCTGCGTCGGGGCGAACGCACGCGCGGATGGTATGGGCCCTCCCGGCGGCGGACACCTCCAGACCCAGAGCCGAGTTGGCGCCCACGGGAGCGCCCACCGGCGCATGGCCCGGCACCAGGTTGGCGGGCTCCTCGGCCCGGAACCCCAACCGCAGCATGTACGACGGGTGCATGGCCAGATAGAGGACGCCCCGGACATGGAGCAACATGAAGTTGATGGACTCGGGCGTCACCTTTTCCGCGGGCATGCACACGAAGCCCACGCCGCCGTCGCTGGGCTCGTCGACGAGCAGGACCGGGCGACCCTGACGGAGTTCTTCCGAGATATCTTCAATGGGAGTCAGTGACATGGAGGGTTCAGCGCCGCCGTTCACATCACCGGGTCCCCGGCGCGCGACGGTTAGTGTCGATAGGCCTTCACGAATTGCTGGACGTACTTGCCGATGATGTCGGCTTCGAGGTTGACTCTATCACCAACACCCCGGTCCTGCAAATTCGTGTGCGCCAGCGTGAAGGGGATGATCGCCACGGAAAAGGAGCGCGAAGTGCACTCGTTCACGGTCAGGCTGATGCCGTCCACCGCGATGGAGCCCTTGGGCACCAGCAGCCGGCCCACCGCCGCGGGCGCGCGGAAGCGGAAGAACGTGAAGTCGCCGCTCGGCTCCACGCGGGTGATCTGCCCCACGGCATCCACGTGCCCGGTGACCATGTGTCCGCCGAGCCGGTCGTTGAGCTGAAGCGGCCGCTCCAGGTTGACGCGGCCGCCCTCGCGCAGGTCCGCCAGGTTGGTGCGCTTGAGCGTCTCGGGAGAAACGTCCACCGCAAGCCGCCGGCCGGTCTTCCTGACCACCGTCAGGCAGCAACCGTTCACCGCGATGCTGTCCCCGAGCGCGATCTCCCGCCCCGGCAGCGCCGTCTCGAAGGTCAACTCGCCGCCTTCGGGCTCGGCGCGCCAGCGGCGCACCTGGCCCACATCCTCAATGAGTCCGGTAAACATGGTTGATCAGTCCTCACAGATACGCAGAAACCAGGATATCCTCGCCCAACCGCCGGACCGCCGGGCTGTCCAGTTGCGGGCACTGGCGCATGCGTTCGATGCCGAGGTCGCCCACCATGGGAAGGCCCTCGGCGCCGATGAACTTGGGGGCGTAGAAGCACAGCACCTTGTCCACGGCCTTTTCGGAGATGGCGCGGGCGGCGGTCACGGCGCCGCCTTCCAGCAGGACGCTGAGGACGCCGGCGCGGGCGAGTTTTCGGAGCACGCGCCGGAAGGAGACGCGGCCGCGGCTCACGGGGAAGCGCCACACCTGGACTCCCATATCCTCCAGGCGCTTCCGGCGGGCGGCAGGCGCATCGTTTCCGGTGACCAGCACGGTCTTCTCGGGGTGCGGCTGTGTGACCAGCCTGGCGGTTAGGGGCGTGCGCAGCCGCCGGTCCAGCACGACGCGCAACGGGTCGCGGCCGCCCGGCAGGCGGCAGGTGAGCTGGGGATCGTCGGCGAGGACGGTGCCGGAGCCCACCAGTACGGCGTCCAGCTCGTTGCGCAGGCGGTGCACGTAGCGGCGCGCGGCCGGTCCGGTGACCCAGCGGGAGTCTCCGGTGGCGGTGGCGATGCGGCCGTCCAGGGAGGCGGCCAGCTTGAGGGTGACGAAGGGCAGTCCGCGGGTGACGTGCTTGACGAAGGCCTCGTTGAGCCGGCGGCACTCCTCTTGCCGTACAGGCGCATCCACGCGGATGCCGGCGTCGCGCAGGGCCTGCACGCCGCGGCCCGCCACCGCGGGATTGGGGTCGATCATTCCCGCCACCACCCGCGCCACACCCGACTCGATGACGGCGCGGGCGCACGGAGGGGTGCGCCCGAAGTGGCTGCAGGGCTCCAGGTTGACGTAGAGCGTGGCGCCGCGCGCCGCCGCCCCGGCCTCGCGGAGGGCGGCTATCTCGGCGTGGTCCGCGCCGGCGCGGGCGTGATAGCCGCGCCCCACGACACGGCCGCCGCGCACCACCACCGCTCCCACCATGGGATTCGGACTGGTCCTGCCCGCCGCTCGGCGCGCCAGCCTCAGGGCCGCGCCCATGTAACGCTGATCGCTCTGCTCGGAAACCTGCATGCCCTGTGCGGACGACGTCTCACGCCGATCCGCCGCCGGAGGGATCGGGCGTGGCGGGGCTGTCCGCGCGGACGGACTTCCGCCGGGCCTTGCTCGGCGCTCCCGTCTTGCGGGGCGGCTTGGGGGCGGCGCGGCTGGTCCGCTGGTTGAGGAGGTCCTCCAGCTCGGCCATGAACTCGTTGAGGTCCTTGAAGGAACGGTAGACCGAGGCGAAGCGGACGTAGGCCACCGCATCGGTATCGTGCAGCTCGCGCATGGCGGCCTCGCCGATGATGGAGCCGGGGACCTCCTTTTCGCCGCGTTCCTGGATGCCGCGCTCGATGCGGTCGGCCATGGCCTCGATGGCGTCCATGCTGACGGGACGCTTCTGGCAGGCGCGCTTGAGTCCGTTGATGATCTTGAGGCGGTCGAAGGCTTCCCGGCGGCCGTCCTTCTTCACCACCATGGGCATGGCCTCTTCCACGCGCTCGTAGGTGGTGAAACGGCGCGAGCACACCATGCACTCGCGCCGCCGCCGGATCATCTCGCCGTCCTTCCCGAGCCGGGAATCGATGACGTGGCTATTGGACTGGCGGCAGAACGGGCATTTCATGGGATGCCTGCGTGGGCCGCAGTGGCGGCCCGAAACCGGGTTTCGGTTACGTCTCCGTGTCCTGTCGCGCCTTCCCGCGGTACACGGGAAAGCGCTCGCACAGCGCCCGCACATCGGCGGCGACGGCCGCGAGGCCCGCGTCGTCCCCTACGTGGGCAAGCGCGCGCTGGATCAGCTCGGCGATGAGCCGCATTTCCGGCTCCTTCATGCCGCGGGTGGTGACGGCTGGGGTGCCGATGCGGACTCCGCTGGTGACGAACGGCGAACGGGTGTCGAAGGGCACGGCGTTGCGGTTGGCGGTGATTCCCGCCACCTCCAGGGTCTCCTGCGCAAGTTTCCCCGTCAGCTCGGAGTCGCGCAGGTCCATCAGCATCAGGTGGTTGTCGGTGCCCCCGGAAACCAACCGGAAGCCGCGCTCGGTCAGCGCGCCGGCCAGGGCCTTGGCGTTGGCGACGATCTGCCGCTGGTAATCGGCGAACTCCGGCGTCGCGGCTTCCTTCAATCCCACGGCCTTGGCCGCGATGACGTGCATGAGGGGGCCTCCCTGCATGCCCGGGAACACCCGGCTGTTGAGGGTCTTGGCGTGCTCCTCGCGGCACAGGATCATGCCTCCGCGCGCTCCCCGCAGGGTCTTGTGCGTGGTGGTGGTGACGAAGTCCGCGTAGGGCACCGGGCTCGGGTGGCAACCGGCGGCGACCAAGCCGGCGATGTGGGCCATGTCCACCATCAGCAGCGCTTCCACTTCGTCCGCGATCTCGCGGAACCTCGGGTAGTCAATGGTGCGCGGATAAGCGCTCGCCCCCGCCACGATAAGCCGCGGGCGATGCTCCCGGGCCAGGTCGGCCAGCGCGTCGTAGTCGATGGTCTCGGTTGCCTCCGAGACGCCGTACGGCACCACGTTGTACAGCCGGCCGGAGAAGTTCACGGGACTCCCCATGGAGAGGTGCCCGCCGTGGGACAGGTTCATGCCGAGGTAGGTGTCGCCGGGGTTCAGCACCGCGAAGTAGACGGCCATGTTGGCCTGGGAACCCGAGTGTGGCTGGACGTTGACGTGCTCCGCACCGAACAGCTCCCTGGCCCGCTCCACCGCCAGACGCTCCACCACGTCGACGTACTCGCAGCCGCCGTAGTAGCGGCGCCCCGGATAGCCTTCCGCGTACTTGTTGGTCATGAGCGAGCCCTGGGCCTCGAGCACGGCCTCGCTCACCACGTTCTCGGAGGCAATCAGCTCCAGGTTGGACTCGAGGCGCTCGCTCTCGTCGGCAATCGCTTGAAACACCTCGGGATCGACTTGCTCCAGGCTGGCTGAAATCACTCTCAATTCCTCGTCGTCGAGCGGCATGGCGCGACCGGGAGGTCCCCCATGTCCTCTCATGGGCATGGCACGTTCCCGCCCCACGGGCAGGACCGCGCGGCGCGGGGGCGCTCCGGACTCTACCGGTGACTCTCGATGTAGTCGATGACGTCTTGCACGGTCTTGATCTTTTCAGCGTCCTCGTCCGAGATCTCCATCTCGTACTCTTCCTCCAGCGCCATGACCAGCTCGACGATGTCCAGGGAGTCGGCCCCCAGGTCCTCGATGAACGAGGCTTCGGGACTGACTTCTCCGTCGCTCACCCCCAGTTGCTCACAGATGATCTCCTTGACCCTCGCCTCGACCTCTGTCGCCATCTTGTACCCTCCTCTTCGTGTCCGTGCTCGTGTTCGTGATGACGGGTGCCCCGCCCTTCCGCGGGTGGCGGCGTCACATGTACAGGCCGCCGTTGACCGCGATGGTCTGTCCCGTGATGTACGCGCCGCCCGACCCCGCCAGAAAAGCCACGGTCCGCGCGACGTCGTCGCCGCCGCCGAACCGCCCCAGGGGAATCGCCTCGAGATAACGGCCGCGGGTTTCCTCGTTCAGGCTCGCCGTCATCTCCGTTTCGATGAAGCCCGGCGCCACCGCGTTGACGGTCACACCGCGCGGCGCAAGCTCTCGGGCCATGGACTTGGTGAACCCCTCGATGCCCGCCTTGGAAGCGGCGTAAACCGACTGGCCAACGTTTCCCATTTGTCCGGCCACCGAGGTCAGGTTCACGATCCGGCCGTACCGCTGCCGGATCATCCTCCTCGCGGCCGCCTTGGTGCAGAGGAAAAGGCCCCTCAGATTGACGTCGATAATCCGATCCCAGTCCGGGGGCGATTGGCGCAGCAACAAGCCGTCGACGGTCACGCCCGCATTGTTGATTAAAATATCAAGTTTTTCATGCCCGTCAATGATTCCTTTGAAGGCCGCCTCCACCTCGTCGGCGCGTCCGACGTCAAAGGGCGCCAGCTCGGCGCGGCCGTTCCCGCTCAGGACCTCCTCCAGCACCTCCCTGGCCGCCGCGTGGTTTTCCCGGTAGTTGATGATGACGCGGGCGCCCAGCCCGGCCAGGCACAGGACCACCGCTCGTCCGATGCCCCTGCTCCCGCCCGTGACCAGTGCCACTCTGTCCGCCAACGGTGCCGCCGCCATGCGCTTCAGGCCCCTAGTGTCGTCGGAAGCTTGTCCACGTTCTCGGGCGCTTCCACGTGAAGGTTGCGCACGCTCCGGTCGATGCGCCGGATGAGTCCCGAGAGGACCCTGCCGGGACCGATCTCCACGGCGCGCTCGCAGCCGAGGTCCACCAACGCGCGCACCGACTCGTCCCAGCGAACCGGCGCCACCACCTGCTCCACCAGCAGAGGCTTCACGCGCGCCGGGTCCGCGTTCACCGCCGCCTCGACGTTGGTGACCACTCCCACCGACAAGGGATGCACCTCCACGGCCTCCAGCACCTCCCGCAATCCCTCGGCCGCGGGCTTCATCAGCGCGCAGTGGAACGGCGCGCTCACGGCCAGCTCCACCACCTTGCGCGCGCCCCGGTCGCGCGCAAGGTACGCGGCCCGCCGCACCGCGGCTCGTGTGCCGGACACCACCACTTGTCCGCCGCCGTTCAGGTTGGCCGGGGCCACCACCTCGCCGTCCGCCGCCTCGGCGCAGATCCCGTGCACGGCGGCGGCCTCCAGCCCGAGAATGGCCGCCATGCCGCCCTCGCCCTCGGGCACGGCCTGCTGCATCAGACGGCCCCGTTCCCGCACCACCCGCGCCGCGTCCGCCAGCCCGAGGGCCCCGGCGCACACCAGGGCGCTGTACTCGCCAAGGCTGTGGCCGGCCACCCAGGCGGGCTTGAGGCCACACCGGCTTTCCAGTGCCCGCAACGCGGCCACGGACACCGTGAGGATCGCCGGCTGGGTGTTCTCCGTGCGGTTGAGGTCGGCCTCGGGGCCGCGAAAGCAGAGCTCCCGCAACCCGAAACCCAAGGCATCCTCCGCCTCCTCGAAGACGGCCCTGGCCTCGGGAAACCCGTCGCACAAGGCCTGGCCCATCCCCACGTACTGGGAGCCCTGTCCCGGAAAGACGAAAGCGGTCCGTGTCCGGTCCGTCACCGTTCTCCACCCAGCGCGCTCACGATGTCGTTGTTGATGTCCTGCGAGGCGGCCTCGGCCGCGACCCGCACGGCGTTCTTGATGGCCTTGGCGGACGAGCCTCCGTGCGCGACGATGGCGATGCCGTTCAAGCCGATCAGCGGCGCGCCGCCGTAGTGCGCGTAATCGAGACGGTCGTAGGCGCGTCTGATGGCGCCCCTGCTCAACAGGTAACCCAACCGGCTCGAGAGGCTGCCGCGGAACGCCTCCTTGAGCACCGTGGAAACGAACTGTCCCAGGCCCTCCATGGTCTTCAGCGCGACGTTGCCGGTGAAGCCGTCGCAGACCACCACCTGCACCCGGCCGTTGGTGATGTCCCGGCCCTCCACGTAACCCACGAAGTTCAAATCCGAACCCCGCAACTCGCCGAGCGCCTCGCGCGTGAGGTCATTGCCCTTGCTTTCCTCCTCGCCGTTGCTCAGGACACCCACCCGCGGGCGGGCGATGCCGAGGATCTTCTCCGCGTAAATGGCTCCCATGTGCGCGAACTGCACGAGTTGCCGGGGCTTGCAGTCGGTATTGGCGCCCCCGTCCACCAGCACGGTGCCCCCGGACAGCGACGGGCTCACCGCCAGGATCGCCGGCCGGTCCACGCCGGGCAACCGCCCCAGCACGAACATGCCAATGGCGAGCATGGCCCCGGAATTCCCCGCGCTCACCACGGCGTCGCCTTCCCCGGCCTTGAGCCGGTCGAAGGCGGCCCTCATGGAGGAGTCCTTCTGTTTCAGGGCGCGGCTGGGCGAGTCGTGCATGCCGATGAAGGTGGCCGCGGACAGCACGCGTACGGCCGACGGGTCGTGCTTGCGGCTCGACAGCTCGGACTCCACTGCGTCCCCCTGGCTCACCAGGGTCACCTCCACCCCATACTCCTCCGCCGCCTCCAGAGCTCCGGCCACGACGACGCCCGGGCCGTGGTCACCGCCCATCGCGTCAACGATGATCCGCCGCATCACGCACCGGGGACAGGCGCAATCCAGGGCACGTCAGGTGTCTTCGCCGGTCGTCACCGGCCGCGCCTTGTAGTAGCCGCAGGCGGCGCAGACCCTGTGCCTGAGCATCGCCGCGCCGCACCGCGAGCAAGTGACCCACTGCGGGGCGGCGATGGCGTCATGGGCGCGGCGCTTGTTGCGCTTGCTGTTGGAGGTTCTTCTCTTGGGTACGGGCATGTCCTTGTCCTGCTTGTCTGGTGTTTGCCGACCCGCCGGCGCTACGACCGGTCGAGTCGGAGGTTGCGGAAAGCCGCCATGCGGGGATCCCCCGGCGACGTGCACCCGCACGTGGTCCGGTTCAAGTCGGCGCCGCAGTCGGGGCACAGGCCGCGGCAATTCTCGCTGCACAGGGGCCGGAGGGGCAGGGCGAGCAGCGTCTGCTCGCGGACGAAGGGCGAGAGGTCGATGTCCTCCCCGGTGTAGAAGCTCAAGCCCATTTCGTCCGCCGTAAGCTCCATGTTCTTATTAGTCGGAAGGGGGTCCGGGGTCAATACGAAGTCGAAGGATTTTTCGATAACGAAGCCGCAGTCTTCCAGGCAACGGCTGCACTCGGCTTCCGCCGCCCCCTTGAGACTCCCGTGGAAGAATATCTCCCGTCCCGACCGGTAATAGGTGACGTCGATCCGGACCGGCGACGGCAGGCGGACCGCCGCCGAAGCTTCTTCCCGGACGATGTCGGGGGTTTCGGCGAAGCAGGTCTCCCTGGGTACGGTGTCGATTCGGCTGAGGGGGATCTTCAAGGCCGCTCCAGTCAAACGATCTTCATAGCTGGCAGGCGTCAAGCCTGTCAATCTCCAGAGCCCGCGCCCCACGGGGGCGCCTTGTGTACGTGAATCGTTTCTGTTAACGCATGTGTCCGTGACATTTTCCCTGCATCCCAGGAACGCTCGGCCTGGAAGCCGGATCCGCCGGCGCAACACCACCGGAGACGCCGCGTGAACGCCCGTCTCGGACTGGTGCACGCCGTGCTGCTGGCCACGGCGGACCTCAGCACCACGGTACCGGCGCACCATCCATCGGCCCGCAACCTCGGCACCGAGCGCATGGGCTCGGGAACCGTCGTCGATCCGGCCGGCATCATCCTCACCGTCAACTATGTCGTCAACGGCGCCGACTCCATCACGGTGACGCTCGCGGACGGGAAGCAATACCCCGGACAGCTCATGGCCCAGGACTTCGACTCCGGCATCGCCCTGGTCAAGATCGACGCCAACGACCTGCCCTTCCTGCGCCCGGCGGAAACCGTGACCGTGGGGCAGCCGGCCTTCATGATCGCCAGCAGCGGACAGCACAACCGGCGCGTCAGCGACGGCAACGTGACCTCGCTGGAAGGCTACGACGGCCAGTGGGAGTACATGCTGGAGAAGTCCATCCGCGTGAGCGCCTTCAATCCGGGCTTCGGCGGCGGCACGCTGGCGGACACCCGCGGGCGGCTGCTGGGAGTCGTGTCGCTGAACCTCAACGATATCGGAAAGTTCACCATGGCCATCCCGGTGGAGTACTACCTCCGGGACGCGGACGAGCTGCGCAACTTCGGACGGGTGCGGAGCCGCCCAGCGCGCCCCTGGCTGGGCCTCTACTCACAGGCCATGGGCGGCCACGTGCTGATCACGGGCGTGACCCCGTCGGGACCCGCGGAGAAGGCGGGGCTCAAACAGGGCGACATCATCCTCGCGGTGGAGCGGCAGGAGGTACAGACCCGGCCCCAGCTCTACCGGGAGGTGTGGAAGAAGCAGGCCGGCGACGTCATTACCTTCCGCGTGATCCGGGGCGACGGCGCCATGGACGTTCAGGTCCCCAGCATCGATCGCTGGGACCGAAACCGCAACAATCCGCCGGAGGGCCAGGCCGGCGCCTGACCGGCGTCTCCCGTCGGGCGTACAGGGCGTCCTTCCGAGACGACGCGCCCCGTGAAGAACATCACCACCTACCGGGTCATCTACGGCGACACGGACCAGATGGGCGTCGCCTACTACGCCAACTATCTCCGCTGGTTCGAGATCGGCAGGACCGAGTTCATGCGCCAGGCGGGCATTCCCTACGACCAGGCGGAACGGGAGGGAATCTTCTTCCCGGTGACCGAGGTGCAGTGCCGTTACCGCAAACCGGCCCTCTACGACAACCTGCTCTGGATCGAGACCACCCTCGAATCTCTCAGCCCCGTGGCGGTGCGGTTCCATTACCGCATCGGCCTGGAGGGACACCGCACCGCGCTGGCGTCCGGCTGGACGAAGCACGCGTGCCTCGGTCCTGAACGCAGGCTGACGCCCCTGCCCGACGCCTACGCGCGGCTACTCGGGCTGACCGGGCACTAGTGCCCGTCCGTGTGACCGATGGAAGAATCAGCGTGCCGGCTCCGCCGCGGCATGGACGCCGGCGCCGGTCTCGAGTCCGGGGACGCCGTAGGTGTCCGCGACGCGCCGCAAGAGCGCGATATTGTCGGCGTGGCCCGTCATCCGCGCGCGCACCCGGCCGCGAATGGGGCGGCCCATGAGCGAGAAGTCGCCGACGATGTCCAGTATCTTGTGCCGCGCGAACTCATCCTCGAAGCGCAGGGAGGTGTTGATCACGCGCTCGTCGTCGACGAGGATGCAGTTGCCGAGGCGGCCGCCCTTGATCAAGCCCAGCCGTTCGAGCTTCTCGAAATCGCGCAGGAAGCCGAAGGTCCGCGCCGGCGCGATCTCGTCCCGAAACGACTCCGCCCCCCGGTGGATGTAGGTGTATTCCTGACTGCCCACGGGACTCGGGTAGCGCAGGCGGTAGTGCACCGTGAAGACGTCGGCCGGTTCGATGACGATCTCCTCCGGCCCGTCCCCGCTCACGCTCAGGGTCCGGTCGATGACGATCTCCGGGCACGTCCCCTCCTGCTCTTCCACCCCGGCCTCCTCGATCAGGCGGCAGAACTCGATGGCCGAGCCGTCCATGATGGGAATCTCACCGTACATCTTGATCAGCAGGTTGGTGATGCCGTAGGCGTGCAGGGCCGCCATCAGGTGCTCCACGGTGCCCACCACCACGCCGCCGCGGCGCAACGACGTGGCAAAATCGGTGGAGCGCACGCAGTCCAGATGGGCCGGGACCGTGGCATCGCCGGAGATGCCGCCGAAGTGAATGCCGCTGTTCTCCGGCAGCGGGTGCAGGATGACGCCGGTGCTGACCCCCGAATGCAGGCCCAGGCCGTTGGCCACGACGCTCTTCCGGAGAGTTTTTTGGCGCACCGCGCCATCGGCGGAAACGGCGCTGGACCACGGCGCCGCCTGGTGCAGCCGCAACTGCTGCTCCGCCGCCGGACCCTCGCGCCGCGCGTCGCCGCAGGCGCGCTTGATGGTCGCCAGCAGCCCGTCGAGAGAGAGCGGCTTCTCGATGAAGTCGAAGGCGCCCAGCTTGGTGGCGGTCACCGCCGTGTGGATGCTCCCGTGGCCCGAGATCATGATGACGCGGGCGTCCGGATGCGCACTCTTGATCTGCTTGAGCAGCACGATGCCATCCATCTCGGGCATCCAGATGTCCAGCAGGATTACGTCCGGCGCCTCCTGCGTCACAAGCCGCAGCACCTCGGACCCCTCGGTCGCCGCGATCACACGGTAACCCTCGTCGGCGAGGATCTCGCGTACGGTATCGCGGATGACGTCCTCATCGTCCACCACCAGCACCGTTCGTTGCGCTGCCTGCATCGTCTCTGAATCCTCCACTTGAAACGCCGCGCGGTTTCCCCGCCTTCCGCGGTCCCGCGTCAGGACGCCTCGCTCGTTCGGACGTCGAGCGGCTCGGCCTGCGCGGCCGCGGGCAACTCGATGATGAAGCGCGTGCCGCGGGGCTGGTTCTGGCGCACGCGAATATATCCCCGGTGGTCGGCCACGATGGTGCCGACGATGGAAAGCCCCAGTCCGGTGCCGTCCTCCTTGGTCGAATAGTACGGCTCGAAGATCCGCCCCCGGTCCTCCCGGGCGATGCCCTCGCCCTCGTCCGCCACCTCCAGCCGCACCATGCCGAAGGCTTCGTCGTAGCGCGTGGCGATCTCGATGCGTCCGCCGCCGTTCAGGGACGCCACCGCATTGTCCAGCAGGTTGAACAACGCGCGCTTGATCTGCTCGCGGTCCAGCTCCACCAGCGGAACGGAATCCTGCTCCGAGAAATCGAACTCGACTTCCCGGTGACCTTCCTTGACAAGGAACAGCGCTTCCCGCACCACGTCGTTCAAGTCATCGGGGGCAAGCTTCGCCGTGGGCAGCCGCGCGAAGTTCGAGAACTCGTTCACCAGCGTCTTGAGCTCCTCCACCTGCCGGATGATGGTGGACGTACACTTGTCGAGCACGGCGCCGTCACCGTCCAGGACGTTCTCGTAGCGCTTGCGCAGGCGCTGCGCCGAGAGCTGGATCGGCGTCAGAGGGTTCTTGATCTCGTGGGCGATGCGGCGCGCCACCTCGCGCCACGCCTCCACCCGCTGCACGCTCTGGATCTCGGTGAGGTTCTCGATGAAGACCATGATGCCGAGCGTGTTGCCGTCGTCGTCCCGGAGGCTGGCGGCCGCGGTCATGAGAGTCAGGGGTCCGTCGCGGCCCACGATGCGTATATCGCGTTCCACGCCGGCGCTGCCCTTGACCTGTTGGATGACGTCGAGCAACGGCCACAGGTTCGGGGCCTGAAGCGCCTCCTCGTAAGGCCGGCGGAGCACGTCCTCGGCCGCGATGTCCAGCATCAGCTCCGCGGCCTTGTTGACGATGGTCACCTTTCCGGACCGGTCCACCGAGATCACACCGGCGGTGATGTTGGCGAGCAGCGTCTCCATGTATTGCCGGCGCTGATCCAGTTCGGACTGGGTGTGCTTGAGGTCCTCGGTCATCTGGTTGAACGAAGACACCAGGGTGCCGATCTCGTCGTCGCCGCCGCTCTCGATACGGTAGTCCAGGTTGCCGTGGGCCACTTCGTGCGTGCCCTCGGCCAACTGCTGGATCGGCACCGTGATCCCCTTGGCCAGCGCAAAGCCGAACCACGAGGCCGCGAAGATCATGACCAGCGTGATGAGCAGCAGCGTCAGCATGTACGCGTTCTTCACCGGCTTGTTGAGGATGGCCATGTGCTTGTACTCTTCGTACGACCGCGAGATCGCCTGCGCCTTCTTGCTGACGCTCGCGGGCACGAAGTAGTCCACCACCACCGCGCCGATGATCCGGCGGCCCTCGCCGTAGACCGGCACCGCGCCGCGCAGCACGTCGCCGTCGCCCAGCCCCTCGCTGCGCGTCACCTCGAGGCCGCGCAACGCGCTGTCGAGAAAATCCGCCCGGGGCCGCACCGTCACTCCGGTGGGCACCTGGTCGTTGAACGCCTTCACCAGGGCCGTCCCGTCCGGCTTGTAGACCTCCACCGTGCCGAGGTTGTATTCCCGCTGCTTCTCCTCCACCAGGCGCTTCAGACCGTCGAGGTTCTTCGACTCGAAGAGCTTCACGTCGCCGATGCGGTGGCTGAGCTGGCGCGCGAAGAAAAGCGCGTTGTCGGCGGAGTTCTGGTAGTAGGTGGAGCTGATGTCGAGGGAGCCCCTGAGCGCGTTGACCACCTGGGCGTCGAACCATTTGTCCACCGACCGGGTCACCAGGCTTCCGGCGGTCAGGAACAGCAGCACGGTGGGCACCAGCGAGAGGCCGATGAAAGCGAACACCAGGCGGGCCTGGAGGCGGGAGCCCAGGATGCGCCGGCGCCTGTCCAGCACCAGCTTCAGGAGGTTCCGCACCACCAGGAACACCAGCAGCGCCAGCAGGATGATGTTGAGGTTGACCAGCAGGAAGAACGCGATGTTGCTGACGAGGGTGTAGTCCGCGGAAACGTCCGGAAGGATATCCTCGAAGAACGCGAACAGGAGGATCAACAGGGAACTGATGAGGATCAGCCACCCTTCGCGCCGGCGCCGCCTGCGTTCCGCGGATTGCAGCGCCCGCGCGTGCTCTTCCTCGGCCTTGGCTGTGCTGCTCATTGGAGCGGCCATACCGGCTTCCTCCGGCACGGAATACGAATGCACGGAATCACACTAACGTTTCCACCGGCAAAGCACAAAGGAAATGACCGTCCTGGAAAGACCCGGCTCGTGAGGGGAAGCGCCTCGCGCGACGCCTACAGCAAACGCTTCTGCCGCTTCTCCCGGTCCACGCGGGACGCCGACTGCGACCGTCCCAGGTGCCGGTAGGCCACCGGCGTGGCCACCCGGCCCTGCGGTCTCCGCTCCAGGAAACCCGCCTGGATGAGGTAGGGCTCGTAGGCATCCTCGACGGTGCCGCGCTCCTCGCCGATGGCGGCGGCGAGGGTATCCAGACCCACCGGACCACCGTCGAACTTGTCGATGATGGTGGCGAGGATCAGCGTGTCCATCTTGTCGCACCCCTGCTCATCCACCTCCAGCATCTCCAGCGCGCGGCACGCCACCGGCCGGGTGACCCTGCCCTCGCCGTGGACCTCCGCGTAGTCCCGCACCCGGCGCAGCAGCCGGTTGGCGATGCGCGGCGTGCCGCGGGAGCGGCGCGCGATCTCCATGAAGCCGGCGTCGTCGCCGCCCACGCCCAGGAGCGCCGCCGAGCGGGCGAGCAACCGGGCCAGCACCTCCGGCTCGTAGAAGTCGAGACGGAACACCGCGCCGAAGCGGTTGCGCAACGCCGGGGTCAAGAGGCCGGAACGGGTGGTGGCGCCGACGAGGGTGAAGCGCTTGAGATCGAGCTTGATGGACTTGGCGCCGGGACCCTGACCGATCATCACGTCCACCTGGAAGTCTTCCATGGCCGGGTAGAGCACCTCCTCCACCACGTGGTTGAGGCGATGGATCTCGTCGATGAAGAGGATGTCGCCCGCGTCCAGGTTGGTGAGGAGCGCGGCGAGGTCGCCGGGGCGCTCGATCACCGGACCCGAGGTGGGGCGGATGTCCACCCCCATCTCGTGCGAGATGAGGTGCGCCAGGGAGGTCTTGCCGAGCCCGGGAGGGCCGTGGAACAGCAGGTGGTCGAGGACGTCACCGCGCCGCTTGGCCGCGGTGATGGCGACGGCGAGGTTGGCCTTGACCTTGTCCTGACCGACGTATTCGCTGAAGCGCCGCGGCCGCAGGCTCGAGTCGTAGACGACGTCCTCTTCCGTGCCCGTGGGCGAGATGGTCCTGTTTTCCATGAAGGCGTTTCAGCGCGCGGCCGGCCGGTACGTACGCTAAAGGCTGAGCTGGCGCAGGGCTTCCTTGAGCACGGTCTCCAGATCGGCGGTACCCTGGTCCAGCAACCGCCGCACCACCCGCTCCGCATCCGCGCGGCGGTAACCCAGGTTCACCAGCGCCGACACCGCGTCGCCGCGGACTCCCGGATCCACCGTGGCCGACTCCGGAGCGCTTTCCGGCAACCCCGCTACTTTATCACGCAGTTCCACGACCATGCGATCCGCCATGCGCTTGCCGATCCCGGGGATCGACACCAGGCGGGCGACGTCGCCGTCCCGCAGGGCGGCCAGCAGCTCACCCGCGGCCAGGCCCGACAGGATGTTGAGCGCCAGCCGCGGGCCGATGCCCGACACCCCGGTGAGCAGCGTGAACGCCTGCTTCTCCGCCGGATCGAAGAAGCCGAACAACTGGATGGCGTCTTCCCGGACGTGTGTGTAGACGAGCAGGCTCACCGGCTCTCCCACCTCCGGCAGCCGGTAGAACACGCTCAATGCCGTGTAGAGCTGGTAGCCGACGCCGCCGACGTCGACGATGACCTCGCCCGGCGCCTTGTGGTCCAGTGTGCCGCGAACCTTGGCGATCACATCCGACCCTCACCCCTTGCCGCCGGGCAGGGCCTCCACCGGCCACCGCAGTCCGCGCGAGCTTCTTCCCCTCCGACCCGTTGCGGCGGCACTGGTGCGGAACGCGCACAGATGGCCGTGGCATATGGCCGCCGCCAGCGCGTCGGCGGCATCCTCCTGCGGTTCGGCGGAGAGTTCCAGGAGCGCGGCGACCATCTGCTGTATCTGTGCCTTGCTCGCGTGCCCGTAGCCCGTCACCGCCTTCTTGACCTGCACCGAGTTGTACTCGGCCACCGGCACGCCGCCTTCCGCGGCGGCCAGCAGCGCCACGCCGCGCACCTGGCCGAGCTTCAACGCGCTCTGGACGTTGCGCGCGAGAAAGACCTTCTCCAGGCTGACGTGGGTGGGCTGGTGCTCCCGGACGACGCGGGTCAGCTCGGTGAAGATGCGTTGGAGGCGACGGTCCTGCGACAGGGTCGCGGCGGCTCGCACGGTCCCGTGGGCGACATGCCGGAGCCGGCTTCCGTCGACGCGGATGACGCCCCAGCCGGTCTTAATGGTTCCGGGGTCTATGCCCAGGATCGTTTCGATAGGACCTTCTCCGATCCCGCCGGCATCAACCGGCATTCTCGAGCATCTCGTCCGGTATGTCGAAGTTCGCCGCGACGCTCTGGACGTCGTCGTGGTCCTCGAGCTCCTCGGTGAGGCTGAGGGTGCGCTCCGCCTCCTTCTCACCGAGGGTCGTGGTGTTCTTGGGGATCATGGTGACTTCGGCCGAGATCACCGCGATCTTGGCGTTGTCGAGGCTTTCCCGGACCGCGTTGAAGTCCTCGGGCGCGGTGACGATCTCGTAGACGTTATCGCTCTCGGTGACGTCCTCGGCGCCGGCCTCGAGAGTCAGTCCGATCAGCTCTTCCTCGTCCACCGCGTCCTTGGACACGACGATGAGCCCCTTGCTGTCGAACATCCATGCGACGCAGCCGGTCTCGCCGAGGCTGCCGCCGTGCTTGTTGAAAAGGTGCCGGATGTCGGACACCGTGCGCTTGCGGTTGTCCGTCAGCACCTGCACGAGGAAGGCGGCGCCGCCCGGGCCGTAACCCTCGTAGCTGACCTCCTCGTAGGCCACCCCTTCGAGCTCGCCCGTGCCCTTCTTGATGGCGCGCTCGATGTTGTCGTTGGGCATGCTGTTGTCACGGGCGGTCTGCACGGCGGTGCGCAGGCGCGGGTTGGCCGCGATATCCCCACCACCCATGCGCGCCGCCGCCGTGATCTCCTTGATGAACTTGGTGAACAGCTTGCCCCGCTTGGCGTCCTTGGCCGCCTTCTTGTGCTTGATGGTGCTCCATTTGGAATGTCCGGACATGGCGCGACACTCTCCTCCAGCAGAGTCAGCCGGCACCCGACCGCCGGGTCGAGGTTGCCGGAATGCTTGCCGGCCCGTCGACCCCGAACGCGGGCAACGTGCCAGCGAATCAAAAAGTTACCACAACCGGCACCGGGCCGTAAACGAGCCGGACGAGCGCCCGCCCCCCGTGGAAGCCGTATGAAGGTGCGCCACTTTCATGAAACCGGCATTCCGGTATAATCGGAAAGCGATGGTTCCCACACTCCGTTGGCGCCCGCACGGCCGCGTTTGGCCCTGGGCCATCGCAACACTCGTGGCGCTTTCCGCGTGCGCGCCCTCGAAACCGGACCCCGCGAAGCACGATCCGTCGCCCGGCGTGTCGGTGTCGCCGGACACTCCCCGCGTCCCCACGCCTCCCGCGGTGGCGCTCTCGCAGGAAGGCATCGCCTCGTGGTACGGCCCCGGCTTCCACGGGAAGAAGACCACCAGCGGCACCGTCTACGACCAGCACGGCATGACCGCCGCGCACCAGACCCTGCCGCTGGGTTCCAGCGTGGAAGTCACCAATCTCACCAACGGCAAGTCCGTGACCGTGCTGATCAACGACCGCGGCCCGTTCGTGAAGAACCGGGTGATCGACCTCTCCTACGCCGCCGCCCGCGCGGTGGACATGATCCGGCCGGGAACGGCGCCGGTGCGCGTGGACGTCGTGGATACCGGCGGATACCCGCTGACGGCCATCCCCGAGCGTCTGGACTACACCTTGCAGGTCGGAGCGTTCTCGGACCTGGACAAGGCCCGTGAACTGAAGGCCCGCCTCGAGAGCCGGCACGACAGGCCGGTAGTGATAGAGTCCCATGAAGGCTACTATCGGGTCCGCCTCGGAACCTTCAGCGGCGAGGCCGCGGCACGGGAGTACGGCGCCCGCCTGTCTCAAGAAGGGTTGCCCGTGGTGCTCGTGGAGGTGTGGCCGCCGGCGGCGGGGTGGTGACGCCGATGATCGAAGCGGTGAAGACGCAGCGTCAGACCGCTTCCCCTGCCCTCGCAGAGCAATTCGTCCATCGGTAACCCCGTGGGGATGGTTGCAAATCAGGCACCATGGTGCCCGATTTACAAGGTTCAAGCGGAGGGAGAGCCTGTCAGGAGGTACCGGTCGCCTTCCCGATACACCCGCTCCTCGACCATGAGCTTCAAGAGGTGGGCCTCGACGGACGAGCGGGCCACGCGCATCAGGGCCTGGGGGTAGTCCACGTAGATGACCGCCACCAGTTCGGCGATGGAATGGCGGCCTTCACGGAGCCCCTGGAGGATCTGCTCCTCGCGCATCAGCCGGTGGTCGATGTACTCCCGGATCTTGGCCATGGGCTCGGTGACGAACGGGCCGTGCCCGGGAAGCAGCAGGCGGATGTCCAGCGAGAGGAGCTTCTCGAGGGACTCCATGTAGTGGACCATGTTCCCTTCGCCGGCCGGCACCACCGTGGTGCCCTTGCCGAGGATGTGGTCTCCGGAGAAGAGGATCTTCTTTTCGCGTTCGTAGAAGCAGCAATGCCCGGCCTCGTGTCCCGGCGTGAACACCACCTCCAACTCGCCACCGTCATAGGGGATGCGGTCGCCTTCGTCGTAGGTGAAGTCCTCGCCGCCCAGATGGCCCGCGCGCACCCGTGAAATTCCCACTTCGGCGCCCGTGCGCTCCTTGAGCGCCAGCGCGCCGCCGCAGTGGTCCATGTGGATGTGGGTCAGCAGGATGCGGGTGATGCGGCTCCCGCCCAGCGCCTCCATCTCGGCCAGCAGCCCGTCGATGTTCTCGTCCGAACCCAGGGCCACGTCGATGACCGTAATGTCCCGTTCGCCCAGGAGGTACTGGTTCGTCCCCCGAAGCGTCATGTAGCCGGGATTGGTGGCGGTGAGGCAGCGGATGTTGTCGGCGTTCTCTACCTTGGGCATGGGCTGGTGCGCTCCTCAGTTTGGGGCCATGACGGATACTGAACCCACGCCTGGACCCGATCCGATATCACGTGCTCGCCCCCCGCCCGGTTATACGCTGCCCAGGGCCTCGGCCAACTCCAGGGTCCGGCGCGCGCGCTCGATGATGGGCCGGTCTATGAGTTGGCCGCCGAAGGCCACCGAGCCGTCGCCGCGGGCGGCGGCCTCCTCGTAAGCCTCGATGACCTTGCGGGCGTAGTCGATCTCCTCGGGACCGGGGCTGAAGGCCGCGTTGATGGGCGCGATCTGGGCCGGATGGATGGATGACATGCCGGTGAAGCCCAGGCGCCGCGACTGCAGCGCGAACCGCGCCAAGCCGTCCGGATCCTGGAGATCCACCCAGACTCCGTCCACCGCCTGGACGTGAGCCGAAGCCGCGGCCACCACCATGGCCGAGCGCGCGTAGAGCAACTCCTGGGCCTCGCCTTCCCGCGAGGTGGGGAGCCCCAGTTCCCGACCGAAGTCCTCCGCGCCGAACATGAGCCCGACGACGCGCGGCGAGCAACCGGCTATAGCCGGCGCGGCAAGGAGTCCTCTGGGGCTCTCGATGGCTACCAGCATCTTCACCGTCGTGCCCGTGGACGCCTCGTGCTCCGCCACCAACGACTCCACGGTGGCGATCTCTTCGGGCGACTCCACCTTGGGCAGCACCAGCCCGTCCAACCCCGGGCGCAGCACCGCGGCGAGGTCGTCCTCCATGCGCTGGTGGCCGATGGCGTTGATGCGCACGTAGCGCAGGGGCTGCCCAGGGCTGCGCTCGCGCCCCAGCGCCTCGCCGATGAGACGCCGGGCCTCGTCCTTCTCCGCCGGCGCCACGCCGTCCTCGATGTCCAGCATGAGCGCGTCGGCGTCCAGCCCCAGCGCCTTGTCGATCATTCGTTGCCGGTGGCCCGGCACGAACATCCAGGAACGTTGCAAATCCATGGTCGTTTCTCTCACTCAGTACGACCGCGGCATCCCCAGTACATGCTGCCCCAGATAGGCCAGCACCAGGTTGTTGCTCACCGGCGCGATGGTCAGCAGCCGGGTCTCGCGGAACTTGCGCTCCACGTCGTAGTCCACCGACAGCCCGTAGCCGCCGTGGGTGGTGATGCAGGCGTTGGCCGCTTCCCACGCGGCTTCGGAGGCGAGCAGCTTGGCCATGTTGGCCTCGGCGCCGCAACGCTCGCCGCGGTCGAACTTGGAGGCGGCGTGCCAGCGCACCAAGTCCGCCGCCTCGATGTGCGCGTAGGCCTGGGCGATGGGAAACTGGATTCCCTGGTTGGCGCCGATGGGGCGGCCGAACACCTTGCGCTCGCCCGCGTAGCGCGATGCCCGCTCCACGAACCAGCGGCCGTCCCCCACCGCCTCGGCGGCGATTAGCACGCGCTCCGCGTTCCAGCCGTCGATGATGTAGCGAAAGCCCATGCCTTCCTCGCCGATGAGGTTCTCGGCCGGCACCTCCAGGTCGGAGAAGAAGAGCGCGTTGGTATGATGATTGATCATCATGTCCAGGGGCTTTACGTCCAGCGCGTCGCCCGCTTCCCGGATGTCCACGAGGAACGCCGACAGGCCGCGGGTCTTGTCCTCGAGCTCGTCGTAGGGCGTGGTGCGCGCCAGCAGCAGCATCAGATCCGACTGCAACACCCGCGAAATAAAGATCTTCTGCCCGTTGATCACGTAGCGGTCGCCCTTGCGCACGGCGGTGGTGCGGATGCGCGTGGTCTCGGAGCCGGAGTCGGGCTCGGTGACCCCGAACGCCTGGAGCCGCAGCTCGCCGCTGGCCACGCCGGGCAGGTAGCGCCGCTTCTGCTCCTCGCTGCCGTGCCGCAGCACGGTGCCCATGGTGTACATCTGCGCGTGGCACGCGGTGGCGTTGCCGCCCCAGCGGTTGATCTCCTCCAGGATGATGCTCGCCTCGGTGATGCCGAGTCCGATGCCGCCGTACTCCTCCGGGATCAACGCCGCCAGCCAGCCCAGCTCCGTGAGCTTGCTCACGAACGCCTCCGGATACTCGCCCTTGGCGTCCACCGCCCGCCAATAGGGGTCGGAAAAGTCCTGGCAAACCTTGCGGATCTCCTCCCGGAGCTGCACCTGGTCCTCGGTGAGGGTGAAATCCATCATGGGTGTGCGGTACTATACAGAGAGGAGGCGTTGAATGCCAATTTGGTCCATGCTGACAGCTCTTGCCCTCACCGTAACGGCGGCGACCCTCGGTGCACAGTCGCCGGCGACGCTGGATGTCGGAAATTTCTCGGCCGCGAACGCCGGCGGACCCTTCCCCGACGGCTGGGAACCGCTCACCTTCGACAAGATCGAGAAGCACACGGAGTACTCGCTCGTGGAGGACGGCGGGAACGTGGCGGTCAAGGCGGTGAGCCAAGCCTCAGCTTCGGGACTGGTGCGCAAGGTGGACATCGACCCGATGCAGCATCCCGTGGTGGAGTGGCGCTGGAAGGTCGAGAACGTCCTGAAGAAGGGCGACGTCACCCGCAAGGACGGCGACGACTATCCGGCCCGGCTGTACATCACCTTCAGGTACGACAGCAGCAAGGTGGGGTTCTTCGAGCGCGCCAAGTACGAAGCCATCCGCTTCGCCCACGGGGAATACCCGCCCCTGGGGGCCGTGAACTACATCTGGGAGAGCAAGAGCCCGGTGGGAACCGTTGTCCCCAACCCCTACACCGGCCGCGTCCGGATGTTCGTGGTGCAAAGCGGCAACGGCAAGGTCGGCCAGTGGGTGACGGAGTCGCGCAATCTCGTCGAGGATTACCGGAAGGCTTTCGGCGGCGACCCGCCGCGCATCTCCGGCGTGGCGGTGATGACCGATACTGATAATACCGGCGAGTCCGCGACGGCCTACTTCGGCGACATCGTGTTCAAGGCGCGGTGATTCCTGGAGTGGTTTTCACTCTTCACCGTGGCTTATGCTAATCTGCGGCAGCAACGCCGCGACCCCACAAGACGTCATTCCCGCTTTCGGGGTATTGACGTCTTGTGGGTGTCGGCGCCACTCTTGCCCGGAAGGAGATCTCCCATGGCGGTCGTACAGGGCTGGGAAGGACGTTACTTCGAGGACTTCAACGTCGGCGACGTATACCGGTGCCGGGTCGGGCGCACGGTGACGGAGAACGACAACATCTGGTTCACG
>JAPPNE010000090.1:0-13522 GCA_028818775.1 Deltaproteobacteria bacterium
CTCGACGCCTACGTCAAGGACTCCCTCGTGGTGATGCGCGGCAAGCCCATCGAGTTGGAACTGCTGTTCGACAAGGCCACGACCGCATGGGTAAAGGGGCGCATCTGGCACCACAGCCAGCAGGTCCACGAAACCCGGGACGGGCGCCTGGCCCTTACGCTCCGGGTCGCCGATACGCCCGAGCTGGTGGGCTGGGTGCTCCACTTCGGCGGGGGAGTCCGGGTCATAGGCCCCGCCGCGTTTCGCGACAAGGTCCGCGACGAAGCCCGCAAGATTGTTGATCGGGTGTGACCCCGAATGTCACTCCTGGCTGTTAGCTCTTGTGGGTAAGGTCTTCCTGTTCTGCAACCACGGTGCGGAAGCAAGGACGGGACGCCCCGGTGTTGGAGTGTCCATGAGGTCGTGCCGGAACAGTTGCGAGCGCGAACGAGGCGCCATGAATGATACAAGGGTGGAATGAGTAACAACGAGATGAACCGGTCAGCTTGGGGCAAGACGGACGGCCGCGACGGTCCTACTCACCACTTGGCGCACCATTCCATGGACGTCGCCGCGGTCTTCCAGCGGCTGCTGGATTTGCCGGTGTTCCGCGCCCGGGCCGAAAAGGCGGCGGAAATGACGTTGTCACGCCAGACCGTCGCTCGGTTGGGAGCCATCGTCTTCGTGCACGATATCGGCAAGCTGCATCCCGCGTTTCAGGCCAAGGGCTGGCGGGAGGGCCTATGGACTTGGCCCGAGCGAGGCCACGTGCCCGAGAGCCTGCCTTTCCTGGAACTCTCCTGGAAGTTGCCGGATCATCCCTTCCGGGAGGTGGTCCAGTCCCTCGTGCAGTGGGGTGCAGGGGTGGAGCCTTTGCTCGTCGCGAGTCTGTCGCACCACGGCCGACCCATCGAGCAAGGTTCGCAGGCCGCGGCCGCGGATTGGCCCACGCTCCCGCACTACGACTGGCGCCGGCAGGCGGCCACCATGGCGGATGCCGTACGTCGCTGGTTCGGAGACGCGTTCACGGACGGCGGTCCCTTGCCCGAGCACCCGAGGTTCGTCCACTTCTTCGCCGGTCTTGTCGCGTTGGCCGATTGGGTCGGGTCGGACAAGCGTTTCTTCGAGTTCGTCGGGACCTTCGATCAGGATTACGATGAAATGGCGTGCGACCGGGCAGCCTGCGCCGTCACGGAGCTTGGACTCGATGTCGCGCGTCTCTCGCGTCGTCGTTTTCTGTCGTTTGCCGAGTTGACCGGTTACGCACAGCCGAATCCCGCGCAGGCCGTTGTGGGCAGAATCGGCAGCGACGAAAGGCTGGTGATCCTCGAAGCCGAAACGGGTTCGGGCAAGACCGAGGCGGCGCTCTGGCGCTTTGCGCAACTCTTCGCCGCGGGCCGCGTCGAGGGGCTCTACTTTGCCGTTCCCACCCGTGCGGCGGCGCGGCAATTACACGGCCGCGTCAACAAGGCGATGAAGCGGGTGTTCGGGGACCACGGCCCCGAGGCGATCCTTGCCGTTCCGGGGATGCTGGCGGCGGGAGAGGCCACGGGGCGCCGTCTTCCAGGGTGGCAATTCCTTTGGGAAGACCAGCCGGGAAGCGTGCCGGCACGGTGGGCGGCGGAACATGCGACGCGCTTCCTCGCCGCGACCGTTGCGGTGGGCACAGTGGACCAGGCCATGCTGGCGGGCCTGAAGGTCAAGCACGCCCACCTGCGGGGCAGCGCCCTCAGCCGGAGCTTGCTGGTCATCGACGAGGTCCACGCATCCGATGCCTACATGACCGGGGTGTTGGCTCATCTGCTGGATGCACATCTGGCGTTAGGGGGCTACGCGATGCTGATGTCCGCCACACTGGGGTCACGCGCACGGGTACGCTGGACCGGCAAAGCATCGCCGGAGTTCGCCGAAGCCATGGTCACGAGCTATCCGGCTGTGTGGGTCGGTGGTGAACCGGAGCCCAGGCGGGCAGAGGGGACCGGACGGTCGAAGGAAGTGCGGCTGGAGCTCGACGACATGGCGCCGGAACGGGCCGCGGAGTTAGCTCTGAATGCGGCTAAGCAGGGAGCGCGGGTTCTGATCATCCGCAATACGGTAACGAAGGCGGTAGAGACATGGGAGGCTGTCCAGGAACTCGGCGGGGCAGTGCTCCTGTTACAGGCCGCCGGCGGCCCGGCGCTCCATCACGGCCGTTTCGCCCCGGAGGATCGAGCGCTCGTGGATCGGGCTGTCGAGGAGGCGCTCGCGCCGAACCCACAACGCCCTCGGATGGGTGTTGTCGTCATCGGGACCCAAACTCTGGAACAATCGCTCGACATCGACGCCGATTACCTGATCACGGATCTGTGCCCCGTCGATGTCCTGTTGCAACGTATCGGGCGGTTGCACCGGCATCTGTTGCCGCGTCCCGCGGGCTTCGAGGACGCCAGGACCATCGTGCTCACGCCCGCGGACGGGCTTGACCGGTTGACGGCTCCAGCTTTCGAGAACGGTCTGGGTGCTTGGGAAGATCAGGGAGAGTTCCATGGCATCTACCGGGACCTGCCGGTGGTGGAGCTTACGAGGCGGCTGATCGATGACGATCCGCTTTGGCGCATCCCGGAGATGAACCGGCCGCTGGTGGAAGCCGCCACCCATCCAGAGCGTACCGAGGCACTGATCCTTGAGAAAGGGGAGGCTTGGGCTGGTTACGAGCGGAAGTTGGGAGGTGTCGAGGCGGCCGAGCGCGGGTTGGCCCGTTTGCGGCGGCTCGACCGAGAACATCGGTACGAGGATACTCCTTTTCCGAGTGCTGATGAACGCGTGATGACGCGGTTGGGTGAAGATGGCGTGGTGTTGACGCTCGACCCCAGTCCGGTCAGTCCTTTCGCGAATCGTATCTCGCAAATTACGCTGCCGGCACGCTGGTCGGCAGGCATTTCGTCAATGGATGCTGAAGCGGTTGCCGTCAGCGCGGTTCCTGATGGGTTGGTGCTGTTGGTGGGCGAACGCGAGTTCACCTACTCGCGCAAGGGACTCCAGGCTTCGTCGTGAGGCGGCTTTTCATGCTGAGAAATATTTCCTAAGAACTTACCCGTTGTTTTGGTTCCGCAAAGAGTGTGGAGAAACCCGGAAGAGGCGCATGAACCTTTTGACCCACCGCATCATTTCAGTATCGACGGTACAACGCCTTTCACTATCGGAGCTATTCGCGGCGATGGCCCGAGGTGAGGTGGCGGGGTTCCCGGCCCTGAGACCCCATCAGCGCCCCGCGTGGCACATGTTTCTGGTGCAGCTTGGCGCATTGGCGCTTTGGAATGCCAAGCGGGAGGATCTGGCGAGCGACGCTGATGAATGGACGGTTATATTACGCGCCCTGACGCCCAACCACACCGACGATAGCCCTTGGCGCATGGTGGCAGAAGACGATACCCAGCCAGCCTTTCTGCAACCGCCGGTTCCCGCGGGACTGAAGTGGTCGCCAGTGCCAACACCGGACGCGTTGGACCTGCTCATCACGGCACGAAACCACGATATCAAGCAAACGGTCGCCCGTGATGTCGAGCCGGAAGACTGGCTGTTCGCGCTCGTGTCTTTGCAGACGTCCGCCGGCTACGACGGGGCCGGGAACTACGGTATCGCCCGCATGAACGGTGGGTCTTCCAGCCGGCCGATGATGGGACTCGTTCCGGCGCACGGCGAAGACTACCGGCTCAACCCGAGTAAATGGTGGCGGCGCGATGTCGAGCGGCTCCTCCATGAACGGCGCGCGGGCCACGGTTCCGAATTCGGTTCCGAGGGTGGTCCAGCACTTCTCTGGTGTCTGGACTGGCCGGAGGGCAGCCAACTCGACCTACGCACCCTGGACCCATGGTTCATTGAAGTTTGCCGGCGAGTCCGCCTCGTCCAGTCAGAACGAGGGCTCTCGGCTGTCAGGGCCGTCTCGAAGGCTGCCCGCATCGACGCCAGGGTCTACCGCGGGTACGTGGGCGATCCGTGGGCTCCGGTGCACATCAACGAACGCAAAGCTCTGACGTTGGGCGGCGGCGACTTCGACTACAGAAGGTTGGCGGATCTGCTGTTTGGAGGAGAATGGCAGGTCCCTTTGCTGGCACAACCCGGACCCGACGAGAACGTCACGGACAGCGTGCTGGTCGCCGAAGCCCTGGCCCGCGGAAACAGCAAGACGGAGGGCTTCAAGAGCCGCGTTGTTCCCGTCCCGGATCGTGCCGTTCGCCTGTTTCAATCAGTGACCGCAGGAAAGTTGTCGAAGCTGCAACTGGACGAGATCAAGGCATTCGACGAGGCGCTGCGCAATGCCATTGCCCTCCTGGCCGGACGTGGTGATTGGGATCAAGTGGGTAAAGGCCAGTACGCGACTTCGAGATCCGCGAGAGAGCGGTTCGACCGCGTGGCCGACAGGCTGTTTTTCCCTCACCTTTGGCGGCGGCTTTTTGCAGAGGACTCGGACGACACCGGCGTTCAGGAAGTGGAGGGACGCGCGTTCCGACTTGCCCTGTTGGATGCCGCCGTCTCGGAGCTGGAAACCTCCATGTCCAGCGTTCCTTGCGCATCCATTCAGCGTCCGAGGGCCGAAGCCCGCGCCCGCCGGGCGTTCCGCTCACGGGTGTGGAAGCTGGATCCGCAACTTCAACAGGCCGGGAGGCAGGAGGACATCGATGTCGAATTCTGAAGAAGTGGGCCGCGCCGCCATTGCCGCGGCCCGCATGCTGCAACGCCTTGAACCAGGACCGTTGGCGGACTTGCGTCGCATGGACGGTGGGATCGGCGCTGCCGGTTTCTGGCGTTTGGCGGCGCAGCATCCCGACACTATCGGTCGGGACCAGGAGCCGTGGATGGGTATCGTCCACATCATGGCCATCCTCACGCCCAAGGGCGAGCCGTCGGCACGCTGGGATCTGCACGACCCAAGGCGTCGTTTGGGGACGGTGTTGTGTGACGGAGGCGATCCCGGTTGGCCGGGGACGTCCGCGCCGCGTCCGACGGTGAGCGAGCACCGACTCGGACAACTCATCGCTTCACGAGGCAAACAGCGGGAAGTGCTGTTGACCCGTGTCGCGCGCGCCATCGCCCGCACGCGACAACCCAACAGCGGCGTCAATGTCGTGGACATCGCCTGGACACTGCTCGACCCGGATTCCAAGTACAGCACACAGCGACTTGCGGAACCGTACTACCGACGGCTGGACCGGGCCGAGCGCGAACACCAAACCAACCAAGAAGGAGCCAAGGAATGACCGCACCCCGTTTTCTTCAGATCCATACCCTCAGTCCCTACACCGGCGCGCTTCTGAACCGCGACGACTCCGGTCTGGCGAAGCGGCTGCCCTATGGGGGCGTGCTGCGCACGCGCGTCTCGTCGCAGTGCCTCAAGCGGCACTGGGCCAAAACGGATGATCCGCACGCGCTGATCCGAATCGACGGAACGGAAGCCGCCTTCCGTTCACGAGAGTTGGTGACACGCAAGGTCATCGCCCCGCTATCCGACCGTTTCCCGGAAGACGTGGTCAAAGTGCTGGAGCCCGAGTTTCAGCAAGCGGTCTACGGGGACAAGGGCACAACCAGGACGAACCGGCAGACGCTCCTGTTCGGTGCGCCGGAGATCGCGTGGCTCGCCGGGGAAGCGGAGCGTCTGGCCCAGGAAGCCAACGGCGATGCGGATGCGGCCAAGAAGGCGGCAGCGAGTTGGAAGACGGCGTTCCGGGCCAACATCAGCACCATGCGCGACAACGCCAAGCTCCCCGCCGGGATCACGTCGGCGTTGTTCGGCCGGATGGTCACGTCCGATCCCGAAGCCAACATCACCGCGCCGGTCCATGTGGCCCACGCCTTCACCGTGCACGAGGAGGAAGCCGAGAGCGACTACTTCACGGCCGTGGACGACCTTTCCGAGGACGACCCTGGGGCGGATACGATCCAGGAGACCGAGCTGACCTCGGGGCTGTTTTACGGGTATGTGGTCGTCGATCTGCCGCTGCTGATCGAGAATCTTGGTGGGGACGTCGAGTTGTCCGGCGCGGTCTTGCACAATCTCGTCTATCTCATCGCCGAGGTTTCTCCCGGTGCCAAGCTCGGTTCGACGGCGCCCTATGGGCGCGCTTCCCTGATGCTGCTTGAAGCCGGCGACCGCCAACCGCGATCCTTGGCCGAGGCGTACCGCCATCGGTGTACGCCGGATGCCGAGGATGCGGCGGCCGCGTTGCGTGCTCACCTGACCCGGCTCGACGAGGCCTACGATACCGCGGAGGAGAGACACGTCATGAGCTTGGTCGACATCGAGCTGCCGCGGGCGCAACGGGGTTCTCTCTCGACGCTCGCCAACTGGGCGAAGACGCTGCCGGGAGCCTTGGGATGAGCCACAAGTGGCTGGTCATTCGTCTGGAGGCCCCGTTGATGGCCTTCGGCGGCGTTGCCATCGACCAGGAGAATCCGACTCGCGAATTTCCCGCGGCCTCGATGCTGACCGGCCTGGCGGCCAACGCCTTTGGGTGCCACTGGTCCGATCGCGCCGCGCATCAGGCCTTGCAGGATCGGCTGATCTTCGCCGCGCGGCGCGAACGGGAACCGGTCGCGTCCGGGGTCGTCATAGACGTGCAGAATGTTCAACTCGGCAAGGGCGACAAGGGCTGGACGACTTTCGGGACGCCGGAGGGACGTGACGGAGCGAGTTATGGCGCCCCCCATCGCCGTACACGGCACTACCTGGTGGACCAGGCGGTACGGGTGGTGATGCGTTTCGACCCAGCGGAGGTCGATCCGACGTTGGATGAGTTGGCCGATGCGCTCGAGCGTCCGGCTCGCCCGCTTTTCATCGGACGCAAGCCGTGCCTGCCGGCGTGCCGGCTCATGGACGGATGGGTCGATGGAGACACGGCCTACGCGGCGCTGTGCGCGCTATCAGGTTCGGGGACGTTCCGTGCGCTGTGGCCTGTTGGGGAAGGGCCCGAAACCGGCGACTCGGTGGAGCGTGTGGTGGACCTTCCGGATGTACGGAACTGGCGGACCGGGCTGCACGCCGGGTCGCGGGAGGTGGTGGAGGGACATGTAAAGGGGGCAGATTCATGAATCCTCTGTTCCTGATCCGCGTGCCCGTGGCGATGAACCAACTGGCACGCTGTGCGGGCGAGCGCGGCTGGCTCCGCCATCGCGGCAGTGTGGCGGGCTTCGACGAAGGCCGTGCACTGCATCACCTCCTGGACGAGACGTTCGGGCCGGGCGCGTTGCGTCCGTTTCGCCTGTTGGTGGCCGCACGCCAAACCGTGGGGAGCCTCTACGGCTATTGTGAGAACGAAGCGGAAAGTCTGCGCGAGGGCGCGCGAATCCACGCCCTCCCCGAGCACCTGCGCGTGCTCAAGCTTGAACGGCTCGAGAGCAAAGCCATGCCCGATGCATGGGTGGAAGGCCGGCGGCTCGGTTTCGACGTGCGGGTGAGGCCTGTGCGAAGGCTCAAGAACGATGTCGCGGGCAGCCAGACGGCATTGCGCAGGGGTGCGGAGCTTGACGCATTTCACGTCGAAGCATTACGCCGGCATCCGGACAAACCGGACGGCATGGAACAGGATGGCCAGACAAGAGAAACCGTCTACCTGGACTGGCTTGCGGAGCGGTTTGGGTCGGCGGCCGAACTCGACAGGGAGGCGACGCGACTGGTCCGGTTCCAGAGGCTTCGTGTCTCGCGCGGCAACGCCGGCCCCGAGGGTCCGGACGCTACCTTCCACGGCGCGTTGACCGTAACGGACCCCGAACAGTTCAAGACGCTGCTCGCAAAGGGTGTCGGGCGCCATCGAGCTTACGGGTTCGGCATGCTTCTCCTTCGTCCGGCGTCAAGGCCGGCACTGGGACGATAATGCTCAAGGGTAGGCTCGGCCTTGACAGCGCCAAGGTCCCGCACAGCGACCGCGCCGGCCTTCTTTACCTCGCCCGGGGCGCCTTGACCGCGCGCGACGGGACGCTGGCGTTCCTTCAAGGCGAGGGGACCCGAGCGGACGCGCTGTTGCCGGGAGACTACGCGATCCCGCTTCAGGGTATCTCCATGATCCTCCTGGGTCCTGGTTCCACCGTGAGCCACGACGCCTTGCGACTGCTCGCGCACGCCCGCACGGCCCTCGCCGCGATAGGTGAGGATGGAGTCAGAATGTACACGGCTCCACCCCTGATCCCGGACCGATCTGGCCTCGCCCGGGCTCAGGCGCGCGCCTGGGCCGACGACAAGAAGCGTCTCGACACTGCGCGGCGCATGTATGCCTGGAGGCTGGGGGAGGTGCTGCCGCACCGGAATTTCGACGTGCTCCGCGGAATTGAGGGCGCGCGCATGAAGCAGTCCTACCGTCTGATCGCCAAGCAGATCGGAATCGAATGGAAAGGGCGGCATTATGACCGCGCGCGTCCTGAGGCGGCCGATTTGGCCAACCAAGCCTTGAATCATGCGTCCAGTGCCGTCGAGGCAGCCGCGGCGATTGCAGTGGCCTCGACCGGTACCATCCCGCAGCTCGGTTTCATACACGAAGACCCGGGACAGTCTTTCGTCCTCGACATCGCCGACCTGCACCGGGACAGTGTAACCATCCCGTGCGCTTTCCGCGCAGCCAAGCGTGTCGCGGACCGACCTTTCGAAAACATCGAACGCACCACCCGTCGCATGACCGGC
This sequence comes from Deltaproteobacteria bacterium, assembly GCA_028818775.1. NCBI lineage: Bacteria > Pseudomonadati > Myxococcota > Myxococcia > Deltaproteobacteria bacterium. The sequence goes on from JAPPNE010000090.1 coordinate 8,627, forward strand.
GAAACCCTGGCACGGGAGGGCATCATCCCGGCAATGATCGACCGGATCAAGACCTTGTTCGAGGAAGCCGATTTGAAGACATGAGAGACTGCACATGCCTATGACCATCGTAGTCACCCGCGATGTCGAGGCTCGCTATCGCGGTTTCCTCACATCCGTCATGCTGGAAATTGCCCCCGGCGTGTATGTCGCGCCGGACCTCTCCACGGGCGTCCGTCAACGTGTATGGGACGTTGTCGAGTCATGGTGGTGGTCCCTCGGCCGCGGGGCAATCGTGATGGTCTGGCGTGACGTCACCGCCTCTGGACACCTCCGCATCGAAACCCTTGGCGAGCCCCCGAAAGAGATTGTCGATGCCGACGGCGTTCTCCTCCTGAAACGAAATTGAAGGACGTTTCGTTCCTTTGTTCTTTGAAAACTTGTAATATCAGTGAGTTAGCTGCAAGGGGTTCCCCCGCACGCGCGGGGATAGACCCGCACCATACTGGCTACGCGCTCGCACCAACGTGGTTCCCCCGCACGCGCGGGGATAGACCCGGCTCACCCAGGCGACCACCCACACCGCCAGAGGTTCCCCCGCACGCGCGGGGATAGACCCCAAACCGGTTTCTGCGCCGCACACGTGAAAAGGGTTCCCCCGCACGCGCGGGGATAGACCCGGGACGTGATGGGCAAGACGGAGCAGGTGCAGGGTTCCCCCGCACGCGCGGGGATAGACCCGAGAGCAGCCCCGGGCAGACGCCGTTCGCCACGGTTCCCCCGCACGCGCGGGGATAGACCCGCGTGATGGGTCCCCTGCCGAATTGCGAGAACGGTTCCCCCGCACGCGCGGGGATAGACCCGAACACTAGGTCGTATCCGCCCGCCGCGCCGGGGTTCCCCCGCACGCGCGGGGATAGACCCCAGATCGTCGCCTTGGAGATATCACATCCGTCGGTTCCCCCGCACGCGCGGGGATAGACCCGTGCTGTCCGGAGAGACAGTGCGCGTCTAGGAGGTTCCCCCGCACGCGCGGGGATAGACCCAAGCACAGTGGCGCCGGTACTCTTGTCTAGGTGGTTCCCCCGCACGCGCGGGGATAGACCTGCTTGTAGCAGACGGTGATGGGATCCGATCCCGGTTCCCCCGCACGCGCGGGGATAGACCCTTGACTATCTCGTCCCACAATCCGCCGTACCAGGTTCCCCCCGCACGCGCGGGGATAGACCCTCGTGGTCCACCAGGGCAATCTTCTGGTCGCCGGTTCCCCCGCACGCGCGGGGATAGACCCGTCGCCGCCGCCCGGATACTTGAGGCTTTTCCGGTTCCCCCGCACGCGCGGGGATAGACCCCCTACTGGGTGCCGACGACGTCGCAGCCGTACGGTTCCCCCGCACGCGCGGGGATAGACCCGAGGGCAAAGCCCCTCTTTTTCAGAATGGAAAGGTTCCCCCGCACGCGCGGGGATAGACCCTGATCTACCGCCAGCCGGTAAGGGCAGTGAACGGTTCCCCCGCACGCGCGGGGATAGACCCGCGTGTCGCCCGCCGAAATTCCAGTCTCATCGGGTTCCCCCGCACGCGCGGGGATAGACCCCAGGACCCCGACTGGACGTGCGGAACCAAGATGGTTCCCCCGCACGCGCGGGGATAGACCCGTCGCGATCCAGACCCTCGGCTTCCGGCGTGTGGTTCCCCCGCACGCGCGGGGATAGACCCCCGACGCCCGGGATCATGACCACTCCCCCGTCGGTTCCCCCGCACGCGCGGGGATAGACCCGTGCCGTCACGTCGATCCTCGGGCCCTTTTTCGGTTCCCCCGCACGCGCGGGGATAGACCCGAATCGGACTTCCTCAACATCAAGCGCCGTCAGGTTCCCCCGCACGCGCGGGGATAGACCCGCGTCCGTAGCGGTCGGATGGTCCGCTGGTACGGTTCCCCCGCACGCGCGGGGATAGACCCAACTGCACGGTGGACCGGTTCACCCAATAGTCGGTTCCCCCGCACGCGCGGGGATAGACCCAAGATGAAACGGGCAAGGGACATTTCGGTGGAGGTTCCCCCGCACGCGCGGGGATAGACCCCTGGAGCGCCCCGCCCCCAAGGGCCGGTCCCTGGTTCCCCCGCACGCGCGGGGATAGACCGTAATCGTTGACGCACGCCCACGAGCAGAAGCGGGTTCCCCCGCACGCGCGGGGATAGACCCCGAACGTACAACGTGCGCACGGGCACGCCCTAGGTTCCCCCGCACGCGCGGGGATAGACCCCCGTATGTCAGAAACGCCGGGAGGGTGCAAGAGGTTCCCCCGCACGCGCGGGGATAGACCCTGGTCGCCGTTCGACGGGTAGCTCATCAGCTTGGTTCCCCCGCACGCGCGGGGATAGACCCACGTCGCGGTACACGTCCATGCCTCGGCGGTCGGTTCCCCCGCACGCGCGGGGATAGACCCTGGTCGACCGTCTCCCGGAGCGCGTCGAGCTTGGTTCCCCCGCACGCGCGGGGATAGACCCTGAACATGGACCTCCGCGTCGTCGTCGTCGTCGGTTCCCCCGCACGCGCGGGGATAGACCGTGCAGCGGCGACACCTCCACGCGCACGTCGAGGGTTCCCCCGCACGCGCGGGGATAGACCCCGACGTGTCGGAAGACCGGGCGGAAATCGCCTGGTTCCCCCGCACGCGCGGGGATAGACCCTGGCGTCCGGGAACCATCTGTTGACGTGGTTCGGTTCCCCCGCACGCGCGGGGATAGACCCGGACGACGGGATCCGCGTAAGCTCGCTGCTGGGGTTCCCCCGCACGCGCGGGGATAGACCCCCGCCCAAGGTTGCGACCTTGGCGCTCGTCGTGGTTCCCCCGCACGCGCGGGGATAGACCCCGCGACTTCTGGATGAAGGTCGTTGATCTTGTGGTTCCCCCGCACGCGCGGGGATAGACCCTAAACATGGATCAGGTGCGCCAGTACAATCCGGGTTCCCCCGCACGCGCGGGGATAGACCCACGGATGGCGTGCGGTTCCGCAAGGCGCGCCAGGTTCCCCCGCACGCGCGGGGATAGACCCGTACTCAAGGCGCTGCGGAAGCGGCAGGCTTTGGTTCCCCCGCACGCGCGGGGATAGACCCCGCTGAAGGCGCCGGACGAGGTACGAGCCCGTGGTTCCCCCGCACGCGCGGGGATAGACCCCTCGCTCCGGTACCTGAGATATCGCTCCGTGTGGTTCCCCCGCACGCGCGGGGATAGACCCTTCACCGGGGCGTCTATCTCCAGCGCCGTGACGGTTCCCCCGCACGCGCGGGGATAGACCCTCGTCGGTCTCCTCCGCGAAGGCGGACCGTACGGTTCCCCCGCACGCGCGGGGATAGACCCTCGCGGCGCTCCGGCAGGGAGACTACGCCGGCGGTTCCCCCGCACGCGCGGGGATAGACCTGACAAGAGCCATAGCGCCTCAGATTTCCGTGGGGTTCCCCCGCACGCGCGGGGATAGACCCCATCCGTACCTGGACGACCGGGAGAACCGGGCGGTTCCCCCGCACGCGCGGGGATAGACCCCATCCGTACCTGGACGACCGGGAGAACCGGGCGGTTCCCCCGCACGCGCGGGGATAGACCCTGGCAGGTATGGTGGGATCGCTCTAGAGCAGTGGTTCCCCCGCACGCGCGGGGATAGACCCGGAGCCTATCCGGGTAGTGAACAATACGGAGGAGGTTCCCCCGCACGCGCGGGGATAGACCCCGACCGGTCCCTGGAGCCGATGTACGGCCAGGGGTTCCCCCGCACGCGCGGGGATAGACCCGAGAATCAGAAGTTGATGGATGATGCGAAGGCGGTTCCCCCGCACGCGCGGGGATAGACCCCCTCACACGTTTCACACACATCCTCGTCGGCCGGTTCCCCCGCACGCGCGGGGATAGACCCGCATCGGAAGAGCGAAGCGGCCGAAGAAGAAGGGTTCCCCCGCACGCGCGGGGATAGACCCCGTTCGCGGGATCTCTGGCCGTGCTCTTGCTCGGTTCCCCCGCACGCGCGGGGATAGACCCTCGCCATCATCGCCAGGACGCACCCGGAAGCCGGTTCCCCCGCACGCGCGGGGATAGACCCAGCTCCGCATCGATCTTCCCGGCGGCGACGAAGGTTCCCCCGCACGCGCGGGGATAGACCCTGGACGGCGCCCCGGCTCTTGAGCGGCTGCTCGGTTCCCCCGCACGCGCGGGGATAGACCCTCCACCTGGACGATTCTCCGCCGGTAGGGCATGGTTCCCCCGCACGCGCGGGGATAGACCCTGGATACGCCGGGAGCGGCGTCTCGCCATCTAGGTTCCCCCGCACGCGCGGGGATAGACCCCAGCCGGTCCGCGTGGAAGTCTGGATCGAAAAGGTTCCCCCGCACGCGCGGGGATAGACCCTCAAGAAGGTCGAGCACCAGGCCGCCGGCCGGGGTTCCCCCGCACGCGCGGGGATAGACCCCTCAAAGACTGGAAGGCCGAGGTCCGCGTTCAGGTTCCCCCGCACGCGCGGGGATAGACCCCCGTTGCAGGATCCAGCCGGCAACAGGACGGCGGTTCCCCCGCACGCGCGGGGATAGACCCGAAAGAGGGTATGCCGTTCCGGCGCAGGACGCGGTTCCCCCGCACGCGCGGGGATAGACCCGGCCGTCACCTATTGGGAGACAACGGGCGCGCGGTTCCCCCGCACGCGCGGGGATAGACCCTGCCCGCAATGCCAAGTCGGGCTGCATGTTCCGGTTCCCCCGCACGCGCGGGGATAGACCCCAAGCCTTCTATGACAAGGTGGCGGGGCTCCAGGTTCCCCCGCACGCGCGGGGATAGACCCGGGTCCAGGTACTTCTCCTGGATCGCCCTCCGGGTTCCCCCGCACGCGCGGGGATAGACCCGGGTCCAGGTACTTCTCCTGGATCGC
>JAPPNE010000090.1:13622-37335 GCA_028818775.1 Deltaproteobacteria bacterium
CCTCCGGGTTCCCCCGCACGCGCGGGGATAGACCCTCCGGAGTTCGTTGGCTCCATGAGAGGAATCTGGTTCCCCCGCACGCGCGGGGATAGACCCCGGCCACTGCCCTGCAACTCCGCCGCCTCCAGGGTTCCCCCGCACGCGCGGGGATAGACCCATGAAACGGTACAAGCTGACCCGCAAGGTCACGGTTCCCCCGCACGCGCGGGGATAGACCCAACGCCACCACGTGAGCTTCGCCCCCTCCGTCGGTTCCCCCGCACGCGCGGGGATAGACCCGTGGCAGGCTGGCAGGCTGGCGAATCCGCCCTGGTTCCCCCGCACGCGCGGGGATAGACCCGAGAGCCTGCACCCGACAACGCACCCCGACCCGGTTCCCCCGCACGCGCGGGGATAGACCCTCCAGCGCGAGGCGTTTTCCGGGAACGGGGTCGGTTCCCCCGCACGCGCGGGGATAGACCCGAACTGCCCCAGGGCGAGACGGTGATCTCGAAGGTTCCCCCGCACGCGCGGGGATAGACCCGTCAAACAGCTCCTATCGAAGACCTGGGAGAAGGTTCCCCCGCACGCGCGGGGATAGACCCCATGGGTTACTACAGGAATCGAGGGGGCCGACGGTTCCCCCGCACGCGCGGGGATAGACCCCTACCGGGCCGTGCTCAGTCACCACCCGGAAGGGTTCCCCCGCACGCGCGGGGATAGACCCGAGCTGCTCAGGCGAGCCTGGGCTGCTAGTTCGGTTCCCCCGCACGCGCGGGGATAGACCCTCGCCAATCACTCCCAGCGATACAAGACCTACGGTTCCCCCGCACGCGCGGGGATAGACCCTCTACGCCCTGGGGACCATCTCCGGGATGGCCGGTTCCCCCGCACGCGCGGGGATAGACCCCGCCATTGTCACCGACCGACTACGCGACGCAAGGTTCCCCCGCACGCGCGGGGATAGACCCAGGTCATCGGTACACTTGCCGCCGGCCTTCTCGGTTCCCCCGCACGCGCGGGGATAGACCCACGGTGAGCTTTCGCGCCCACGGGGCCGACGAGGTTCCCCCGCACGCGCGGGGATAGACCCGCCCTCCTCGAGGCCGACGTGCCCCAGATGGGGGTTCCCCCGCACGCGCGGGGATAGACCCACGCCCAACCCTTCGGGGCCGTCGTTCAGGGTGGTTCCCCCGCACGCGCGGGGATAGACCCCGAGCTAGCTGGATCGAGATCGATTCCGCCCAGGTTCCCCCGCACGCGCGGGGATAGACCCTGAATACCGCGACGGTCTGAACGGGAAGGGGCGGTTCCCCCGCACGCGCGGGGATAGACCCACCACCCTCTGCTCCGGACTGATCCTCTACGAGGTTCCCCCGCACGCGCGGGGATAGACCCGCGACTACTTCGGCAGACGGTACTCCGAACTGGGTTCCCCCGCACGCGCGGGGATAGACCCTACCGGAAGAACGGTAGATAGCCTTACCTGGGGGTTCCCCCGCACGCGCGGGGATAGACCCCCGAGGCGGTGGTTGAACGCCCGAAGATCGTCGGTTCCCCCGCACGCGCGGGGATAGACCCGCCGATCAGCTCATCGGTACCCTGCAGAGGGTGGTTCCCCCGCACGCGCGGGGATAGACCCGAGAGCATGGAGCGCGGGACGATCATGGAGGCGGTTCCCCCGCAGGCGCGGGGATAGACCCCGGCGCTTCATCGCGAGCGGCCTCTACTTGCCGGTTTCCCCGCAGGCGCGGGGATAGACCCGGGAGCGGGTGTCAATGGCAATCGAAAATGTCCCACTCTTGAGGGGGTCGGTCGGGCACAGACGAACTCCAGTTGATGCCGATCATGCGTGAGGGGCTAGCCCCGGCCGCCACCCCCCGCCGGGCCTTCACGCCCAATCGGAATCCGCCGAAGAGCGTCGGGTTCATGCCGACGCCTATTTCAAAGTGTGCAGTTTCGATTGCCATTGACAAGCAGATCTTGTGATGTAGCCCGCAACAGACAAGATGGGGCGAACAGGAGGTCTCGTTGAGATGAAGACCACAGGCGCACGGCGGACCTCGGGCCGACCCACTCACTTGCGGAAGCTGCGCGCCCAACTGGCGGAGTGCTCGCGACACCCTGAGCAGGTTCTTTTCCTGGATGTCGAGACCACGGGTCTAGACCCCTCCCGCCATGAAATCACCGTTATCGGATGGACCTTCGGTGGGCGTGCCAGGACCATCGTCAATGGGACGGCTCCGGACCTGTTTCGTGAAGATTTGGAGCACGCGAGGTTTTTGGTCACGTTCAACGGCGGTCGATTCGATACAAGGTTCGTCGCCCGGTACGTACCCGGCATCGCGTTTCCGAGGGTTCACATCGATTTGTTGAATCTTTGCCGGAGGGTCGGATTGTCGGGTGGGCAAAAAGCCATCGAAAAAGCTCTTCAGATCGATATGCGTGAAGGTGTAACCGAAGTCAGCGGCCTGACAGCCGTGGCGCTGTGGAATCAATATCTTCAAGGTGACCAAGAAGCGTTGCGGCGCCTGATCCTGTACAATCGCTCCGACATCGCCGCCATGGGCGCTATACTTGATGAAGTCATCCGAAGAATGGATACTTGGTTTGGGTCGTCGATGACCGAGGTTCGTTTCAGAGATTGGTCGGCGCCCCCGGGCTGGTGCAGGCTGCCGAACCCGTGACTCCTCGCTGGCATGTGCGGCGGTCTTACCCTGATGTCTTCGAGCTATGGAACTCAGCTTGAAATTGTCCCTCGCCGAGCACTTGAACGAGTTGGAAAGGAAGGGGTTGCTGAAACGTCCAGTTGCTCCGCTGCCGGCCGACTTTTGGGATTGGCCGCGCCCTGTGGATTCCGAAGCCGCGGTCCGGGCTGCGGTGACCGTCGAACGGGAAGAGGGATGGTGAGGTTACGCCCTGCAAGCCGGCCGCGTGTCAAAGGAAACCGAATCGTGGACGTTACCGAACGTATTCCGATTGCGGGAGGTTTCTTGAATTGACCAAGACTGCCTTCCTGACCGCTGCGGCCATGCTGTGCACCCTCCTGCTGGTCAGCACCGCCGACGCCCAGACCGTGGACCAGGCACGCGCTCTGCACGCGGAAGGCCGTTTCGTCGAGGCGGCCGAGCTGGGCGCGGCGCTCAAGACCTCCGAAGGCTATGCGCTGGCGGCGCAGGCGTTGGCCATGCAAGGCTACGTCTTCGCCGGGGACGAGGATAAGCAGGGGCTGTTTCAGCGGGCCGTAGAGTTGGCGGATGAGGCGGTGCGGCTCGATCCGGCCAATCCCGAGGCGCATATTCAACTGGCCCATGCGCGCGGTCGCTACGCCCAGACCGTCGGGTTCCTGCAGGCGGTGGCCGGAGGATACGCGACCAAGGTGCGGGAATCGGTGGAGGAGGCGCTGCGGCTCGACCCGGACAAGGCGGCGGGCCATCTGAGTCTGGCCACCTGGCACGCGGAGATTGTTCACGCAGCCGGGGGCATGGCCAGGTTCCTGTACGGTGCGACCGAGAAGAAGGCGCGCGGCCACTATGCGCGCGCCCTGGAGTTGATGCCGGATGCCAAGGTGGTGTGCGTCGAATACGCCTACGGGCTGCTGCTGCTGGACGAGGAAGGGAACCGGGATGAGGCGCGGCGGCTATTGGAGCGCGCCGTCAGGAAACCCTCCAAGGACGCCGTGGACCGGTTCTATCACAAACTTGCGGTGGCCCGGCTGGCGGCTCTGAACGGCGGGTAGCCGGTCTTTCCGTCGAAGAAGGGGCGGGTATCCAACCCGCCCCTCGCCACTCACGCCATGCTCACGGCCGGTGGCCGTTGCACCCCCCTCACGCCGCGTCGGGGCACTCCAGCGCGTTGCGCACGCCCTCCGCGTAGGCCGGGTCGGCCTTGGCGAAGTGCGCGAGCTGCTTCTCGATGATCTGCCGCGGGACGCCCTGCATGGCTCCGGCGATGTTGCCGAACAGGCGCTGCTTCTTACCGTCGTCGAACAGCCGGAAGAGGTTTCCCGCCTGGGTGTAGTCGTCGTTGCCTTCCCTGTGGTCGTAGCGGGAGGCGTCGCCCGAGATCTTGAGCGGCGGCTCGGCGTAGCTCTCGTCCTGCATCGGGCCGCCGAAGCTGTTGGGTTCGTAGTACGCGTCGACGTTGCCGTGCCGCGGCTCGAAGAAGCGCATGGGGCCGTCCTTGTGGTAGTGGTGCACGGGGCACCGCGGCGCGTTCACCGGCAGTGCCTCGTAGTGGGTGCCCAGGCGGTAGCGGTGCGCGTCGGCGTAGGCGAAGATGCGCGCCTGCAGCACCTTGTCCGGCGAGAAGCCGATGCCCGGCACGATGTTCGAGGGGGAGAAGGCGGCCTGCTCCACCTCCGCGAAGTAGTTCTCCGGGTTGCGGTTGAGCTCCATCACGCCCACGTCGATCAGCGGATAGTCCCCATGGGGCCAGACCTTGGTCAGGTCGAAGGGGTTGTATGGCGTCTTTTCCGCATCCAGTTCGGGCATGATCTGCACCTTGAGATCCCACTTGGGGAACTCGTCCCGCTCGATGGCGCCGAACAGCGCCTCCTGGTAGGACTCGCGGGTCCGGCCGATGACCTCGGCGCTCTCCGCGTTGGTGTAGTGCCGGTGCCCCTGCCGGGTCTTGAAGTGGAACTTGACCCAGAAGCGCTCGTTGTCGCCGTTGATGAGGCTGAAGGTGTGCGAGCCGTAGCCGTTCATGTACATGGGCGCCGTGGGGCAGCCGCGGTCCGACATCAGGATGGTGATCTGGTGCAGCGACTCCGGCGACTGCGACCAGAAGTCCCACATGGCCACCGGGCTCCGCAGGTTCGTCTTGGGATGCCGCTTCTGCGTGCGGATGAAGTCCGGGAACTTGTAAGGGTCGCGGATGAAGAACACCGGCGTGTTGTTCCCCACCAGGTCCCAGTTGCCTTCCTCGGTATAGAACTTCACCGCGAACCCGCGTACGTCGCGCTCGGCGTCCGCCGCCCCGAGTTCGCCGGCCACGGTGGAGAAGCGCACCAGCACGTCGCACTTGGCACCGGGCTGGAGCACACGGGCGCGGGTGTAGCGGGAGATGTCGTGGTTGACCGTGAACGTCCCATAGGCGCCCCAGCCCTTGGCGTGCACGACCCGCTCGGGGATGCGCTCGCGGTTCTGGTGGGCCAGCTTCTCGATGAGGTGGTAGTCCTGGAGCAGGATCGGGCCGCGCTCGCCGGCGGTGAGGGCGTTCTGGTTGTCGGCCACGGGGGCGCCCGCGCTGGTGGTCATGACAGGGCATTGTTTACGGGACATGGGAATCTCCTTTCGTCTGAATCAACCGCTGTTATGACTCCAGTATAGTGGAAAAGTTCGAGAAATAAATTTGATAATTGTTGGGTTTGTGATAACTGGAATTTATTGTGGATTTCACGCTGCGCCAGCTTGAATACTTCGTCGCCGTGGCCGAGCGCCTGAGTTTTCGGGCCGCGGCCGAGGCGTGCTTCGTGACCCAGCCGGGTCTGAGCGTGCAGCTCAAGGAGCTGGAGGGCATGCTGGACGTGCAGCTATTCGAGCGCAGCCGCCGCAAGGTCCTGCTCACGCCGGAGGGGGAGAGGCTGTTGCCGCTGGCCCGGAGCATCCTGACCCGGGCCGGCGAACTGGTGGATACCGCCCGTAGCCTTACGCGCCCGTTGTCCGCCACGCTACGGCTGGGGGTCATCCCCACCGTGGCCCCCTACCTGCTGCCCAAGGCGTTGCCGGCCATCCGCCGGCGGCATCCCGATCTGCGCATCCTGCTGCACGAGGACTTCACCCACCGGCTGCTGGCGCTGCTGGGAGAGGGGAAGCTGGACCTGTTGCTGCTGGCCCTGGAGGCGGACCTGGGCGACGTCGCCACCCTGCCGCTGGCGCCGGACCCCTTCGTGGCGGCGGTGCCCGCCGGCCACCGGTTCGCCGCGCGCAAGCGCCTCGCCCAGGCCGATCTCGCCGGCGAGCAGGTCCTGCTCCTGGACGACGGCCACTGCCTGCGCGACCAGGCCCTGGAGGTCTGCCGCAGCGGCGGCGCGGGCGAAGTGGGCGACTTCCGCGCCGGCAGCCTGAACACGCTGGTGCAGATGGTGGCGGGCGGCATCGGCATCACCCTGCTGCCCCGGCTCGCCGTGGACGTGGAATGCCGCCCGCCCTCACCCGTCGTCATCCGCCCGTTCCGCAAGCCCGAGCCCACTCGCACCCTCGGCCTCGCTTGGCGCCCGAGCTCGCCCCGGGAGCGCGAGTTCCGGCTGCTGGGGGAGTTGCTGGCGCCGAGATAGTCTCTAGGTTATTTCTGCACCGCGAGCTTGGGAGAGTTCCATGACAGAGCAAGAAAGCGCCGACGTCAGCCCCCGCACTAGGCGGCTGTCGATGGCCTGCGTCACTTACGTGTCTTATCTGCTGTCGAGCGGTATCCAGAACGCCTTCGGAGTATTTTACGTTACCTTGTTGGAAACCTTTCGCTGGAGCCCAGCCGCGCTCGGCGGCGTGAATTCGTTGCGGTACCTTGTGCAGGCGGTTGCATCTCCGGTGGTGGGACATCTGTTGGATCGATATGGCCCCAGGAGGGTCGTTGGCGGCGGCTGTATTCTCTTGACCACTGCGCTTTTATTGCTGAGTCAGATCAGCAGTCTGTGGCAATTCTACTTGGTTTTCGGTGTTCTTGCGGCGGCGAGCTTTAGTTGTATGGGAAGGGTGCCTACTGTTGTTCTGATCTCTGGGTGGTTCCCATCACGGAGGGGCACGGCGATAGGTGCCATTAATTCGGCTACAGGGGTGGGGATCGTGTTGGTCGTTCCTCTCGCCCAATGGCTTGTGACCGAATGGGGTTGGGGGACCGGGTTGCAGATTCTTGCAGGGTCGGGAGCTGTTTTGGTTCTTCCGCTCATATGGCTGTTCTACGGCTCGGACGGCGGCGATGGCGCTTCAAGAGCAACGAGCCGCGTGAATTCGAAAGGCGATGTCGATTGGACGGCTGGATTGGCTTTTCGAAGTACCCGGTTTTGGCTGATATTCGTATCCAGAATAACCGCGGTAAGCGGTACGACGGTAATTGTGACGTATCAGATTGCCCACGTTGTAGACGTGGGGTTCGGTCCCTTATTCGCGGCGACAATATTTGGGCTGATGGGACTAACGAGCACGGGCGGGCGAATGTTTTTCGGTTTCATCGCGGATATCTCGTCAAGACGTTCGGCATACACGATAAACACATTAACGAGCTTGGTTGGGATTGGAGCGTTGATAGCGACTCGAAACCCATCGGATGGTACGCTGTTGTACATTTACGTCGCCCTGTTCGGCATTGGACTGGGGTCACGTGCGGTCATATCCTCGGCGTTGTCGGCCGATATTTTCTCTGGCAACAAGTTTGGCTCCGTGTTCGGGTATCTGTCCGCCGGGACGGCGGTTGGGGGCGCTTTGGGCTCGTGGCAGGGAGGAGTTCTGTATGGTGTGACGGGGTCGTATGTAAGTTCCTTCTGGATTGCCGCCGTGACCCTTGGCTTGTCCGACGTTTGCATCCGGATCGCCTCGTCGACGTGGGCGAGTTCTCGGGACGAACGGCTATTGCGAAACGAGGACGAGGCTTGGCGTCGGTAGCTGTTGGTGGCTACGGGTTTACCAGATCGTGTGCGAATAGAATGAGCGAATGGCGGCATCGGAGGTGACGAGTGGGCAGGCATGCAGACTGGCGGTGGCGACGATGGTGCGGTCGGCAGGGTCACGGTGTTCCCAGTCAAGCTCAAGGTTCTTGATCCAGGTGCGGACATCCACGGGACGAATATCGACGCGGTCGATTCGTTCAAGCCCTTCGGTGAACTCCTGGATGGACACAGGGATGAAGAGCCGTTGTTTCATGACCTTCAGGCCGATCTCCCAAATGGAAATGGAGCTCAGAAGGATTCGATCGGCGTCGGCGATAGCCCAGGACGCGGCCCGAGACAGCCGCTCTTTGTCCAGGGTCCAGAAGATCAGGGCCGAAGTGTCCAGTACAATCATTTACAACTCAGGCCATTCGTCCGTGGTGGGCGTGTTGATGTCCTCGTAGTAGATGACCTTGCCCTGAAGAGTGCCGAACACTTCCTCCACGGACCGCTTTCGGGCGATGGGCTGAATGCGCAAGACGGGACGATTGTGGTCGGTGACGATCAGTTCTTCGCCACTTTCTTCGATCTCGCGAAAGACGCGAAGCATATTGGCCTTGAGCTTGCTTTTCGAGATGGAAGGCATGGTTACGTCTCCAATTATGAACAGGGTCGTGACTCTAGTCATAATTCTCAGATCGCTCTGTCTTTGTCAATTCTGAATTCGTAGGCTTGCGGTCTGTTCAGCCCAGGCCGCTTCGCGCGTGAAGGTGTGCTATCATGCCGGAATCATCCTCCTCCGTCACGCCGGGGTAGTTGAATGCACGCACCCACCGATACGTCCACGAACGCCATCACCAGAGATCCCGTCTGCGGGATGGAGGTATCCTTCTCGGCGGGGAAGCCTTCGCTGGAGCATCTGGGGCAGCAGTACCATTTCTGCTGCGAGGGGTGCCTGAAGAAGTTCTCGGCGGCGCCCGATGACTACATCGAGGCCAAGGATCCGGTCTGCGGCATGACGGTCCAGCGCGCCACCGCGCGGTATATGGTCCGGCACGACGGGGAACGGTTCTACTTCTGCTCCGGGCACTGTCAGGCTCGCTTCGAGGCCTCGCCGGAGGAGTTCCTCGGTCCTCGCTCCGAACCGGAGCCGGCGCCGGAGGGCGTCAAGTACACGTGCCCGATGGACCCGGAGATCATACGGGATGAGCCGGGGGACTGCCCCATCTGCGGCATGGCCCTCGAACCCATGATGCCGTCCGTGGATGCCGGTCCCAACCCGGAGCTGGCCGACTTCAAGCGGCGCCTGTGGATCGGCGCGCCGCTCGGTTTCGCCACCCTCGTGCTGGAGATGGGCGGGCATCTCGGGCTGCCCATGGCGGAATGGCTCGGGCCGCTCCTGCACGTCTGGCTCCAGTTCCTGCTGGCGACCCCGGTGGTGGTGTGGGTGGCGCTGCCGTTCTTCAAGCGCGGCTGGGCTTCGGTGGTGAACCGCAGTCCCAACATGTGGACGCTGATCGCCCTCGGCGCCGGTGCGTCCTACCTCTTCAGCGTGGCCGCGGTGCTGGCGCCGGCGCTTTTCCCGGAATCGGTGCGCGGGCCGCACGGGCTGCCGCCGGTCTACTTCGAGGCCGCGGCGATCATTCTCATCCTGGTGCTGGTGGGCCAGATATTCGAGCTGTCGGCGCGCGAGCGCACCGGAGGCGCGATCCGGGCGCTGCTCGACCTCGCGCCCAAGACCGCGCGGCGGGTGACCGACGACGGGGACGAGGACGTACCTCTCGAAGCGGTGAAGGCCGGCGACCGGCTGCTGGTGCGGCCGGGGGAGAGCGTCCCGGTGGACGGTGTCGTCCTCGACGGTCACTCGGCGGTGGACGAGCGGCTGCTCACGGGCGAGCCGATCCCGGTGGAGAAGGCGGCGGGTGACCCGGTGACCGGCGGCACCATCAACCAGTCGGGCTCGTTTACCATGCGCGCCGAGGGGGTCGGCGCCGAAACGGTGCTGGCGCGGATCGTCGACATGGTGGCCGCGGCGCAGCGCAGCCGCGCGCCGGTCCAGGCCCTGGTGGACCGGGTCGCGAGCTGGTTCGTGCCCGCGGTGGTGGTGGTGTCGCTGATTTCGTTGGTCGTGTGGCTGGCCGTCGGTCCCGCACCCGCCCTCGCCAACGCCGTGGTGGCGGCCGTGAGCGTCCTCGTCATCGCCTGCCCGTGTGCCCTCGGGCTCGCCACGCCCATGTCGATCATGGTGGCCACCGGGCGCGGCGCGCAGGCGGGCGTGCTGGTGCGGGACGCCGCCGCGTTGGAGAGCCTCGCCAGGGTGGATATGCTGATCGTCGACAAGACCGGCACCCTGACCGAAGGGAAGCCCGAGCTGACCGATGTGGTCGCCACGGACGGCGGTATGGATGAGGGGGAGGTGCTGTCGTTGGCGGCCTCTCTCGAACGCGGCTCGGAGCACCCGCTGGCCGAGGCGATCCTCGCCGGCGCGCGGGCGAGGGGCGCCGCGCTCCACGAGACCACCGACTTCGAGGCCGTCCCCGGCAAGGGGGTCCGCGGCCGGGTCGCGGACCGCGCGGTGGCCCTCGGCAACCTGGCGCTGATGCGCGAGCTGGACGCCGACCTGGGCGCCGTCGAGGGCGCCGCCGGGCGGCTGCAGGAGGCGGGCAAGACCGTGATGTTCGTGGCCGTGGACGGGAAACCCCAGGGTCTGGTGGCGGCGGCCGACCAGGTCAAGCCCACCACCCGCGAGGCCATCGGCAGGCTCCGCCGCGCGGGCCTCCGGATCATGATGTTGACCGGAGACAGCCCGCGGACGGCACGGGCGGTGGCGGCCGGCCTCGAGATCGACGATTGGCGGGCGGAAGCGACCCCGGAGGACAAGCGGGACATCGTCGCCGAGTTGAAGGCCGAAGGCCGTCACGTCGCCATGGCCGGTGACGGCATCAACGACGCGCCCGCGCTCGCCCTGGCCGATACCGGCATCGCCATGGGGACCGGCGCCGACGTGGCCATCAAGAGCGCTGGAGTCACGCTGATGCGCGGCGACCTGAACGGCATCGTTCGCGCCCGCCTGCTGGGACGCGGGACCCTGAGCAACATCCGGCAGAACCTGTTCTTCGCCTTCGTCTACAACGCGGTGGGCGTGACCATCGCGGCCGGCGTCTTCTACCCCATGTTCGGCGTGCTGCTGTCACCCATGGTCGCCGCCGCCGCCATGAGCCTGTCGTCGGTGTCGGTGGTGGGAAATGCGCTACGGCTGAGGCGGGTGCGGCTCGGGTGAAGGGCCGGAGCAGCCGCGCGCCTGCGTCCATCGCCTTCGTCGTCAAACTCGATTCAGAAGACCAGCAGACCTCGATCCGGCACGATACCGCGCAGGAATTCCTGCAGCGGCAGACACCAGATGCCGTCGATGCGCAAGCGTTCGCGCCCGCGATAGAGCACCGCAGCCTCTGCCTCGGGGTAGTCCTCACGAAACGCTCGCAGTCCCCGCAGGTCGCTGGAGTGCACTCTCGCGGCGTTCTTGACCTCGAACGCCTGGAGCCCCAACTCGCCGTAGACCACGAAATCCACCTCCGTCCCGCCGGGCGTGCGCCAGAACAACACGTCGGTCTCATACCTGGAATACGCCGCCCAGGCGCGCAGATGCTGCGCCACCAACCCTTCGAGCGCCTGGCCGTCGATTTCCTGCGGATGGTCCAGCGGCCCCTTGGGGCGAAGCGAGCGAAACACCCCGGCGTCGAACAGGTACATTTTCTCGTGGGCTACGGTGGCGCGCTTGGCGCGTCTGCGAAAGACCGGCAAACGGAAGGCCAGCAGCAGGTCCTCGAGAATGCCTACGTACGCGTTGACGACCTTACGTCCCACCTCGCATTCCCTGGCCACCGCCGAAACATTGAGTAGCCCGCCGTGGGAGAAAGTCACGGCTTCCAGGAACCGGGTGAAGTTGCCGACGTTCCGTGTCAGCCCTTCCGCCTGGACCTCTTGTTCGAGGTATAGGCTCGCGTAGGCGTCGAGGACATCCACCGGGTCGGGTGCAGCCAACGCCAGGGGCAATAGCCCGATTTGCAACGCGCGTCCGAGATCGAAATCGGACAGTTCCGCCGCCATGAAGGGGTGCAGGGTGCGGTGCAGGGCTCGCCCGCCCAAGAGGTCCACGCCCCCGCGTCGAAGCTTTCGCGCGCTGGATCCCGTCAGGACGAACCGGGGCGGCGAAGGCTCCTCCAGGAGCGCGTGGACGACGGTCAGCAGTTCCGGAGCCCGCTGAACCTCGTCGATGACCACGGTTGCTGTCCCGGGCGAACCGGCGAGCAATTCCCGCAGGCGTTCGGGACGGGCGCTCAGGCTGCGATGCAGGGCCGGTTCAAGCAGGTCCAGAAACAGGGCATCAGGGAGCCGGGCATGCAGCCACGTGGACTTGCCGGTGCCGCGGGGACCGAAGAGGAAGAAACTCTGGTCCGGGATATTGAAAAATCGACCTACAAATTCCATTTTCCGTCCAAAAATGGAAAGTCAATGTCCAATATTGCTTCATTTGGGACTCAAGATCAAGACGCAACGCCTATCGCAGCTCCGGCGCGTGAGAGTTCGGGCTGTTCGTTGTCGGCCGGGATTCTTGCGCCGTCACACCTCGTAGTACCCGTTCATGATCGCGTCGTGCCAGATCTTGGTGATCACCGGGCAGACGCCCAGCGGCAGGCCGTCCTCGGTGCGCCAATAGGAGTGGATGCCGGTGCCGATCTCGACCACGCGCACCTTGGGGGCCGGGTTCATGGCCGCGTACTCGGCCTTGACGATGTTGTTGTACTTCGGAGGCGTGTGGTCCCGGCTGAACTTGTTGATACCGTAGAGGAGCGGCGGGATCGGTTTGCCCGGCAGCGGCCGGCCGTAGCTCAGGTAGCGGTCGACGAGGGCCTGGGTCTCCTCGGCGTTCATCCTCATGCGCTTGGCCGTGACCTGGGCGGCTTCGGTGAGGCACGGGTGGCTGTCGCTGTGGAGCCAGTTCTCGGCCTTGAACTGGGGGAAGCGCTTGACCCGCTGCCACATCTCGAAGACCTCCTCCATCAGCCACGCCAGCCGGAACAGCGGCTTCTCGCCTTCCTGCATCGCCACCTCCGCGCCCGTGTAGCGCGCCAGTTCGCGCCAGGTGCGGATGAGGACGTGGTCGAAGGGCGTGGGCCAGTCGTGGCCGCTCATCTTGCGGAAGATGTACGCGAAGGGCGAGTTCTCGATGCCGATGAGCCCCTTGCCGTTCTCGATGCGCTGCAGCAGGGTGTGGCTGAAGGGGCCACCGGTGGAGTGGCCGTGGGTGAACACGGAATACTCGCCCACCGGCAGGTGCCGCCGGCAGATGTCCAGCATCCCTTCCTCGAAGGCCACCGGCCACGCCGCCATCCGGTAGTAGAAATTGCTGTCCTTCTTCGCCCTGGCGTACGACCGGGAGCCGTAGATCTCGCGCAGGGAAGCGTCGTTGATCACGTCGTACTCGTCCCTGCCGATGAACTCGCCGTCCAGCCAGATGGGCGTGCGTACGCTGCCGTCTTCGTGGAAGGTATCGTCGGGCCAGTCGCGGCTCGGGTCCGGCAGATAGAGGCGGCCGGGGTAGGTCATGCTGCACACCTTGTAGCCGCGTTTCCCGGCGAAGCACTGGGCCAGCCGCTCGATGGAGCGCCAGTCGCTGGCGCCGCCGTGGGTCATGAAGATGCCGAGCTTGTTGCCGTCGGGCCCGGTGGGGATCTTCGCCGGGTCCTCGGGCTCGTACACCACGCAGCCGATGTCCCAGTCCATGCCGTTGGCGTGGATGCGGAAGACGTCCTCGGTCTCGGTGTAGGGGATGTCGGGCTCCGCGAGGATCCCGTCGGAGATCTTGACCAGCTCCTCCTTGGAAAGACTGGCGGGCGGTTCCCAGGTATCGGCGGTCTGCAACGTCTTGGCCATGGCGATGTTCTCCCTTGCGCGTGATGGATGGTGTTCGGATGCGTGGACTCTACCACGCCTTGCGGCAGCGAACCACATGCCGTGAGGCCCGCGCCCCGCTTGCGGCAGTGCGTGCCGTTCGCGTATCACGACACGATGCAACCGCGACTGACTCTGTCCTGTGGGGAATATAGACGCACGCGTCCGTTGCTGGACGGACGTGTGACGGTGGCCGGCTACGACATCGAGGTCATCCCTGACCCGTTCCCGCCCACGGGAATCCTGGGCGACTACCAGTACCCGCGCACCCTGCGGATGCTGGACGAGAAGGCCTTCGACATCTGCGAGATGGGCATGGCGCCGCTGGTGACCGCACGGTCCCAGGGCGTTCCGCTGGTGGCCATTCCGGTGTTCCACTACCGCCGCTTCCGGCATCGCTACATCTTCTGCCGGGGTGCCGCCGGCATCGAGTCCCCCGCCGACCTCGCCGGCCGGCGCGTGGGCGTGCGCCGGCTCAACCTGAGCGCCGGCCTGTGGGCGCGGGCGCTCTTGCAGCACGATTACGGCATCGACCTGAAAGACATCACCTGGGTGGTGACCCTGGACGTGCCGTTGCGGGACGCCGTGCGCAACGACTTGAAGGTGGATGTGGTCCGTTCCGGCGAGAGCCTGGAGGAACTGTTGGTGCGGGGCGACATCGACGCCATGATCGAGGCATCCAGCCTGAGCCCGGAGGCGCGTGAGGCCGCCGGCGTGCGCCGTCTCCTGGGCGAGGACACGCGGCAACTCGAGGTGGACTACTACGCCCGCACCGGCTTCTTTCCCATCATGCACACCATCGCGCTGTGGCGGGAGGTGGCCGAGCAGCACGAAAGCCTGTGCCATGCGCTCTACGATGCTTTCGTCGAGGCCAGGGCAGCGGGCAACCGCGGCGGCGAGCCGCGGTCACGGTATGTCTTGGCGACGGAGGAAGAGGAGTGGTGGGAGTCCCTGACTCCGGGGCAGGCAGAGGTCTTGTGCGGCGGCCCCGGGCGTCCGCGTGATCCCTGGAGCTATTCCCTCGACGAGGACGGCAGGACCGTCGGAGCTTTCCTGGACTATGCCTACGAGCAGGGGCTCGCGCCGGAGCGCTACCCCGTGGCGGATCTCTTCGTCGTGCCCGGGAGATCAGGCGCATAGGCGCTGTCGGGCTCCCACTCCACTACGTCGCCCACGCGGATCGTGCCGCCGTTGAGCACCTGGGCGCGCAAGCCGCCCCGGTGGACGAGGCCCTGGAGCACGTTCTTGCCGGTGAGCATCACGAGGTTGGCGCACGGCTCGCACACGCGCAGCCCGCGCATCCGCACCTCGCCCACCGTGAACTCTCGCCCTTGCAGCAGGTGGTTCAGCGGAACGCCGCGGGTGGTGATGTTGCGGCGGCTGTCCTTGAGGTCCAGGGTGACGCCGTAGTCCCGCTCCATGGCCTCGATGGCCTCCGCCTCGATGAGCGTCACCTCGCGGTCCGGACCGGGGTTGTGCGAGTAGCTCCCGATCTGGTTGCAGTAGCGGTCTCCTTCGAGCCCCTTGCCTTCCACCGCCAGGACCTCCTGGAGGCTTTCCATGTCGCCCTTGGCGTCCTTCGCGATCTGTATCGACACGACCGATCCCTTGGCCATGAATCTCTCCTTGCGGCGCCGGTGCCGCGCCAGGGTCAAACCTTGTACTGTGTCATCTCGGAAGAAACTTTAAGTTTTCCAAAGGCTTACTTGGCCTCTCCAAACCGCGCGTTCAAGGCCTCCATGAACTTGTCAGCCATCGCCTACAGCCGGTCCTGCATCCAGTCCAGCATGAACGGCACGTTGTGTCCCCAGTAGTCGTGGCTGCAGTGGATGGCGCCGCCGCTCTTGACGTCTTCGTAGATCTTGAGGGTCTTGTCTTCGCTGCCGATCTCGTCGTACAGGCGCTTGGCGCCCTCCACGCGCATGAGCCGGTCGGCGGCGCCGTGGGTGATGAGGGTGGGGCAGGTGATGTTCTGCGCGACGCCCTCCATGGTGAAGTCCTTGAGGCGTTCGCGCGCCTCCGCGTCGCTCACGCCGCCCAGCAGCCGCTGCACCACCGGCTGGAGGTGGTCGCAGAAGTCGTAGAGGTCGTCCAGCACGCTGTAGCAGCCGCTCCAGCCCACCAGCGCCTTGATGCGCGAGTCGAAGGCGGCAAGCCGGGGCGCGTAGTAGCCGGCCATGCTGATGCCGATGAGGCCTATGCGGTCGGCGTCCACCTCGGGCCGCGACACGAGATAGTCGATGCAGGCCTTGGCGGGCACCTCGTAGTCGGGCCGCGTGGTGATGCCCTTGACGTACATGGACGAGCCCCGTCCGGGGGTGTCCACCAGCAGCAGTGCCCAGCCGTACTCCAGCACCTGCCGGCCACTGAAGAAGATCTCCTCGGCGAAGGCGTCGGCGCCGCCGATGAGGAAGACCGCGGGCCACTTGCCCGGCGCCGGGTACTTGGGATGGCAGAAGTAACCGTCGTACTCCTCGTCGCCGCAGCGCACGGTGATGACCTCCACGGGCGGCTTGTGCAGCGCCGCGGCGGCGCGGAAGTTCGCCTGGGACATCTTGAAGCGCTCGGCCCTGACGTCGTTCTCGGCGATGGTGAGGAGCGTGTCGGACATGCGGTAATATTGGTTGGCGTGGAAGAAGAACTGCATGGCGGTGTGTTCGTGCCCCTTGGACAGGGCCTCCCTGGCCATGTCCTCGGTCCGCCGGGCCATGTCGAGCCAGGCCCGCTCCCAGCCCTCCTTGTCGCCGGGCTCAAGGTCGCGGCACAGCCGCGCGATGTCGAAGACGTCGCCGCCGCCCTGCTGGGATTCCGCCACGAGCCGGAGCGTGTGCGTGCCCATGACGTGGTTGGGAAAGAGAAAATCGATCATGATGTCTCCGTTGGTCCGCCGGCCCGAGAGCCGTCGGGTCGGTTTTCAATGGTCCGCCCGGGTCCGGAGCGCGGTTGCTGCCGGGCAGGGCCGGTCTGTTTCGCCTAGGACAGGCCGTACAGCCGCTTGGCGTTGCCCTCGGTGATGTTGTAGCGGTCCTCGTCGCTCAGGCCGGGGACGGCCTCGAAGATCGGAACCACCTCCTCGAAGTTGCGGCCCGTCTGCGGGTCGATGGCGTTCACCGCGCCGAACATCTCGGTGGCGAAGAGCACGCGGTCCGATCCGACCCGCTTGATCAGCAGCTCCATGCCCTCGGTGTCGTAGATGGCCATGTCCCAGTAGACCCGGCGCGCGGCTTCCTCGAAGGGCTCCAGACCCTCCATGACGTGCATGCCCCGGTGGCGGTTCCACTGGTAAGGGACGGCGCCGCCGCCGTGGGGGATGACGAGCTTGAGGTTCGGGAAGTCCTGGAACACGCGCGAGCTGAGCAGCTCCACCGCGCCGTTGTGGTGCTGGCCGATGTAGTAGGAGCTGGTCAAGTGCATGGCCGGGTGCAGCGACGCGCTGGCGTGGATGGTGCCCGGGATGTCGAGCGCCACCATCTTCTCCCAGAGGGGGTACCACCACTCGTCCGCCAGGGACGGGGTCAGGGGCTCCCGGCCGCCGCCCACGTCGGGGTTGATGTTGCAGGCGATGAAGCCCCGCTCCCGGACGCAGCGGTCCAGCTCCTCCACCCAGTTTCTGGGGCTGACGCCGGGCGACTGCGGAAGCTGGCACACGGGCGAGACCCGGTCCGGCCACAGCTTGGCGATGCGCGCGATGAGGTCGTTGCACGCCTCGCTCCAGTAGCGGCTGATCAGCTCCGACCCGAAATGGTGCCCCATGGCCGAGGCCTGCGGCGAGAACAGCAGCCGGTCGATGCCGGTGTCGTCCATGCGCTTGAACTGGCCGCGCATGGACTGTTCCAGCTCTTCGTCGCCGATGTTGAGCTTCGCGGGCCGCGGCCGCGCCTGGCTGACGATCTGCCGTGCACGAAAGGACTGAAGCTTCGCGGGCGCCGTGGTGTAGTGTGCGTGGGCGTCGATGATCAAGAGTGTTGCCCTCCAACAAGTCTCCGTGCAGTTCCGGGTTCTACCCCGACCGCACAGGACAACTACACTAGCAAAGCCCGGATGGACAGGCTATAGGCTTGGCAAGCTCAGATCCACTAACCGCTCGCCCTGAGCGTAGCGGAGCGAAGTCGAAGGGCCAAGGAGCACTGCATGGCGGAAATCCCGCGTCTCAACGGAGTCATCAAAGCGCTGGAGGAGGGCAAGACGGCCTTCGTGAGCTTTACGCCCAATGACGTCGAAAGCGCCATTGCCATGGCGGGGTCGAAGCTCGACGGCGTGGCCTTCGAGATGGAGCACGCGCCGCTGGACATTCCAGGGCTGCGTCACGCGCTCCAGTACATGCTCGACCGGCGCCAGGTGGTGGACCGCGGTACCCTGGCGCCGGCGGTGACGCCCATGGTGCGCATCCCGCCCAACGGCAACGAGATGAACCAGTGGCTGGCCAAGCAGGTGCTGGACATCGGCGTCTACGGCATCATCTTCCCCCACGTCAGCTCCGTGGAGGAGGCGCGCAACGCCGTGTCGGCGTGCCGTTACCCACGGCTTTCGTCCGAGCCGCTCTACGACCCGCCGGGCATCCGCGGCGACGCGCCCACCCGCGCCGCCCGCTACTGGGGGCTCGCGCAGCAGGAATACTACAAGCGCGCGGACGTGTGGCCGCTGGCGCCCGACGGCGAGATCCTGGTGGTGATCCAGTGCGAGGAGGTGCGCGCCATCGAGAACCTGCCGGCCATGCTCAAGGAAGTGCCGGGCATCGGCGTGGTGCTGATCGGCGAAGGGGACCTGAGCCAGGAGCTGGGCCATCCCCGCGACTACGACCACCCGGTCGTGGCCGACCACATCAACCGCATCCTCGAAATCTGCAAGGAGCACGACGTCCCCTGCGGCCACCCGCACCCCAGCGCCGACAACATCGAGCGGCTGGTGGAGGCAGGCTTCCGCTTCCTCATGCCCGGCGCGCCACGCTCCTTTGCGGTGCTCAACCGCGGCCGGGAGTTGACGGGGCGATAGGAGCCTCTTCCCGTCATTCCCGCCGAACCGTTCCCGTGGAACTGGCTGTGTCAATAAGGCGGTTCGGATTAGAAATGGCAACTACCCCCCTAACCGTCATTCCCGCGGAAGCGGGAATCCAGGAGGGGTGGGCGGGGAAACGCCGCTGTAGTGCCCCTCCCCGCCCCTGGATTCCCGCTTCCGCGGGAATGACGATTCGGTGTGGCGGGGCACCCAGGAAAGGACCGAAGCAATGGCGATGGTGAAGCTCGAACCCCCCGCGCGGCTCGACATGAGCCTCGGGGAAGCCATGTTCACGCAGCGGGCCATCCGCCGGCTCAAGCCGGAACCGGTGAGCGACGAGGACATCCGCATGTTGATGGACGCCGCGTCCAAAGCGCCCAGCTCGCGCAACGAGCAGAGAGTACGTTTCCTGGTGGTGCGGGACCGGGGGAAAATTCGGGAGTTCGCGGAGCTCTACCGCGAGGCATGGTGGGCGAAACGCCCTGCGGGTTGGAAGCCCGAAGACTCCCAGCCGGGAGACCTGCATCTATCGGCCATGCGGCTGGCGGACGACATGAAGGACGTGCCGACAGTGGTCCTGGCCATATCCACCGTGCCCGGACAGGCCACCTCGGTCCTCCCCGCGGCACAGAACCTCATGCTGGCCGCCCGTGCCTTGGGCATCGGATCGGTGCTCACCACCCTCCACCCCACCGTGACCGACCGGGTCCGCGCCCTCTTCAAGCTCCCGCCGGAAGCGGAAGTGCACTGCTGCATCCCTTTGGGCTATCCCAAGGGCCGGTTCGGCACCACCGCCCGCCGCCCCACCTCCGAGACCACCTACTACGAGGAGTGGGGCACCCCGCCGCCGTGGCAGTGAACTCTCCGAGGTCCTGTCGGAAAACGTAGAGGCGGCCGGCCGGCCGCTCCGATGAATCCACTGTCGCGCCGGCGGCTAAAGCCCGTACAGCGCCCGCGCGTTGTCTCCCAGGATCTTGTCGATGATGGCGCTGGGCACCGAGCCCTCGCTGCGGAGCATGCGCAGCGCCTCGATCTGGCTGGAGGTGTCGTTGTGGCCGTAGTCGGTGCCGATGACGAGGTTGTCCTCGCCCGAGTCCTTGAGGATTACCGGCAGGTCGTCGGTGGTCTGGCAGGCCACGTACATGCGGTTCTCGGCCATGAGGTTGTCGGGGATGGGGCGGCCCATCTTCTGGAAGCGGAGCCGCAGGTCGTTCAGGGCATAGGGCACCCACTGGGCGCTCACCTCGACGAAGCCCCAACGGATCTTGGGGAACAGCGCCGGAGTCCCTTCCATGAGCAGCGAGTGGAACGTCCCCACCACCGGCAGCTTGAAGCGCGAGAAGCCGGTCTCGCCCTCGTAGAGGTCGTGGATGGCGGTGCTGTTGGTGCCGGCGTGGACGCAGATGGGGAGGTCCAGGTCGGTGGCGATCTCGTAGAGCGGGAACAGGTCGGGATTGCTCAGGCGCTTCTCGTGCTCGACGCCGCGCATGAAGATGCCGCAGGCGCCGTTTTCCTTGGCGAACTCCAGCTCATCCCGTAGCGCGTCCATGGAGAGCAGGGGAGGCATGCACACCCACCGCAGCCGGCCCCGGCCCTTCTTCCAGATCTCGGCGAGCCATCGGTTGTAGCTCCTGCACATGGCCATCTCGGTGGCCCGGCTCTGGGTGCAGGGCCGCAGCATCAGCGTGGGGTAGAGCACCTGCACGTCCACCTCCAGCTCGTCCATGTGCTTGAGCCGGGCGTCCAGGTCGCGCATCTCGCGCTGGCCGGCGGAGGTGTTGGGGCCGATGTTGTTGTTCTTGGGGTGCAGCCGGTTGTCCACCACCCAGTACTCGGCGCCGCCGTCCTGCTTGACGGCGAAGGGTGCGTGTGCGCGTTCGGCCTCGGTCATGAACTCCCAGGTGAAGGGCGTTTCAACGACGTGGGCGTCGGCGTCAACGGTTTTCGGGGTCATGGCTTGCCTCCGTCCTGTCTCGTTGGGAAGGGCTTGAAACCCGTCCGGCAATGGCGCTACGCGGTCAACGGGCGGGTTTGAAACTTGGCCGTGTAGGGTTTTCCTACCGCCAGCCGCCCGTAACTAGCTGAAAACAAGGAAGTAAACCTCTCCCATTGAAAGCCCGGATGATTCGCTCACGAACAATCAATACATGGTCAACACGATGCCGAATCGAACAGAATATAGCACAAGCGACGGATGCCAGCTAAATAGGACGGTCACTTGGGCGTGGCATCGGGCCGCCGCTGCCATGCACGGGTTCCCCGCAATTTCTCCGCCTCGCTCCCTACGCAGTTTTCACACGGTCTGGGTTGATGGAATGGTCCGCTCGGCTTCATTCCGAACGCGTCGAAGAGCAGAATGACGGCGCACATTTCTGTCGACGAAGGAGCGATGCGACCCCGGTCCTTCCGACACCACGAAGCTAATTTCCAGATTCCGCGCCCTAGCCCATTCCGAACCCTGGCAATGAACTGCCGTCCATTCATCCCGCCATGGTGTCAGGCCTACACCCGCGACTGTCAAGGATAGCTGATGAACCCAAAGTAATTACGAGGCTCATCCAGTGTCTCCTCGGTGCCGCCGATGCCGACGCCGACCAAATAACGGCCTCGCGAGTCAGTCATAACCCGTTGATTGCCTGACAGGACGGCCGACACCGCCATCGTTCATTTGGAACCGTCTGCTGTCCAATAAGAACACAAAGCGTACATGCGGCCGGTACATGGCCTATCACGTCGCGAGCACAAGCGTTCGACGCGGAGCGTTCCGACTAGCCCGCGGCGACTTGGAGTTTCCCCATGCGGTGGAGGAATTCCTGGATGTTGAAAGGGTAAATCAACCGAGAGTGGGGTCATCATGTTGACACTACGCACGGTACTCATCGCACTGATCGTTGGGACCTTTCCGATGGCGGCGTATGCCAGTCCCAATGTCTTGCTTATCATCGCGGATGATATGGGGACGCGGGGAACCGGGTCCTCTGCCTCAGCCCGTATTCTTCCGGTAGTGGTGGAAACTGTGTTTCGAGTGGCCGGACGGACAGGCAGGATCGGACAACCTTGAGAGGGATGTCACATGATTGTCTTTTCCATCTGGAAATCTGTCGAAGCCGCGGCTTTCGCGCTCGCAATGACGATTGCTCTTTCCGGGGGTGTGCAAGCGCAGGATACACCCTCGTTCACGACGGGGCCGGCGAAGACCACCCATCCCGGCCTGTTCACGTGTCGCGGGGCTCGCGCGCGTGTCAGTCCCGTCGGTGTGATCAGGTCGGACGACGGCAGGTTGTGGGTCGTGCCCGCAGACACGCACTTTCAGACGGCAATGAAGGCCGCTGACCTCTACAACCAATGCAGCGGCGTCCGACTGCGTCAGCTTTCGGAACTCGATCTCAAGAAAATACCGGTGATCGACGCCGGTGGTGAGGAAACCTTCACGGCATATATTTTCGCCGATAACTATTTCGAGCTCTACGTCAACGGCAAGTTGCTCGGCGTTGACGCGATTCCCTTCACGCCGTTCAACTCCAGCGTGGTTCGTTTCAAGGCGAACCGGCCCTTCACGATCGCCGTGATGGGCGTCGACTGGGAAGAAAACCTGGGGCTTGGTTCAGAACGGAACAGGCGCGTCGCCTACCATCCGGGTGATGCCGGGTTTGTTGCAGTCATCAAGGACGAAAAGGGGCGTACGGTTGCGGCTACGGATAAATCCTGGCGCGCCCAGACGTTTTACACCGCGCCGCTCAACGATCGATCGTGCTTGAAGCTCGAAGGCCTGGTTCGCGACAGCTCCCAGTGCGCGACGGCCAGCGTTCAGGACGGAAGCGCGTTTTCCGCTGCCCATTGGCCGATGCCCAGCAACTGGTTTGCGCCCGGTTTCGACGACAGCGCCTGGCCGCTCGCCACCGTCTTTTCCAATGACACCGTCGGTGTCGACAACAAGCCCGCGTTCATGAACTTCCGCGACGTGTTCGACGACCCCGCAGCCGATGCACAGTTCATCTGGTCGTCCAATCTTGTCCTCGACAACCTGGTGCTGATGCGCGGGACGGTTGAATGATGAGGTGTCCAACATGGCGGCAATTGGTCAGAGTCTCCCCAACTGAATGGAGTAGTCTGCTTGAGCGAGGTACGATATGTCGCTGCGATATTTTCTCACCACGTTGACGGTTCTCGCGTGGGTCCTTGTTTCGGCGCCCGAGGCTATGGTGCAATCGGCGGACGTCATCATCTCGAACAGCAAGATATTGACCGTCGATCCAAGTTTTTCCGTCGCCCACAGTCTGGCCATCGATAACGGCCGGATCGTGGCCGTCGGTTCGGCTCAGGCGGTGGCCCGCCACAAAGGCCCTAACACCCGGATCATCGACTTGGGGGGCAGGACGGTGATCCCCGGCTTGATCGACAACCATTTCCACTTCATCCGCAGCGTCTGGAACTACCAGCGCGAAGTCCGCCTCGACGGGGTCACGAGTCGGGCCGAGGCCTTGGCGATGATTGCCGCGAAAGCGGCATCGGTGCCGAGGGGACAGTGGATCACCGTGCTCGGCGGCTGGTCGCCGGCCCAGTTCCGGGACGAGCCGGGCGGCTTCACGCTTGCCGAACTGGATGCGGCGGCGCCCGACAACCCCGTCTACATTCAGCAAAGCTACCGCACGGCTTATGCCAACAGCGTGGCGTTGAAGGCGGTGGGCCGGGACCCGGCCGAAGGCGCCCGGATGCTCGGGCGGCAAAGCTTCCGGCCTTTCGGGCGCTTCATCGGCTGGCGCAACAAGAGCTCGAGCAAGGAAGCGATACTCGCCTATATGGCCGCGCTGAATCGAGTGGGCCTGACCACGGTCTACGACATCGGACGGCCGAGCGAGGGCAAGCTGGCGCCGGTTGCAAGCTTGGCCGCCGCCGGGCCGATGCCGCTGCGGGTCTTCCACACGCTGCGCTACCGGGCCACCGATCCCCAAAGCACGGACGCTGCCCTGAAGCTCATAACCGGCGGCGCCGCGAGGCCGTTCAGCACGACGGATCAATTCGGCGTGATCGGGCTGGGCGAGCACATATACGGGCCGATGCACGACCGGGCCAACCGCCGGGCTCCCTGGGAAGAAGCTGTCTGGGGTCCCGTACGCACCATTTCGCACGCCGCCGCCAAGCATGGCTGGCCGATCCACGAACACACCATGAGCGGGCCTACCATTTCCCAGTTCATCGACC
>JAPPNE010000091.1 GCA_028818775.1 Deltaproteobacteria bacterium
GACGTGCTGGCCCAGCGACTCGCCCCCGGACAGCACGTCACCGTCCGCGGTATACAGCGAAGCCATGTAGTCGTGCTGCTGCGTGGTGTTGACCGTGCCGCCCACCCTTTCGAGCGTGATGCCCATCTCCCGGGCGATCTGATGAAGCCGGTGCGACAAGATCTCCATGGTGATGGGATCGACGACGCCGTTTGTGGTCATGGTTGCCTCCCAGAGTTCCCTTACCACTACATAACGCTATCCGGAGACAAGACGCTAGCCCAAATGGATCACGACGTTGCGGAACGCGTCCATCTCCGCGCGGTCGTTCGGGTTCACCACGATGGTGGTCACCGGCGTCTCGATGACAGCCGGTCCGGCGATGCTCATGCCCGGCCGCAACCGTCCGAAATCATAGATATCCGTGGCGGTGAAGTCTTCGTATTCCTCGAAGTACACGTCCCGCCGCTCCTTGCGAGCCTCCCGGACGTCGCCCGGCTCGAGCGACATCTTGTGAACGGCCGGTCTCGCCAGCTTTCCAACGGCGGTGACTCGGAGCGAGAGCATCTCCCTGCCGGCTTCCGGATAGCCGGACCCTTTTCCGTACGACTGCTCGTACAACTCGTCGAAGCGGTCGCAGAGCTGCTCCAGATCGGCCTCCCGCAACGGCCCCGTCCCCGGAACCGGAACGTTGATCTCGTTGACCTGATAGCGGTAGCGCATGTCGACGCTCCGGAGAATCACCGTGTCCTCCGGCGCGAAACCGGCATTGGACAGGTCTTCGGCGGCGCGGGCACAGAGCTTGTCGAAGCCTCCGTTGAGTCGCGCCGGGTCCAGTGGAACCACCGCGTGGTCGGACATGCCGTACTCGTAGGTAACGTCCGCGGAGATCAGCCCGGTCGCCGCATGGACCGAAGCCGTCAGTGGAATCACCACCTTGCGGACCCCGAGCTGGGCGGCGCAACGAGCCACATGGACGGGCGCCGATCCGCCGATGGCAACCATGGCGAACTCCCGCGGGTCGTATCCGCGCTCCACCGTACAGCGGCGGATGAGGTCGCTCATATGGGCGTTGATGATGCGGAAGATGCCACCGGCCGCCTGGACCGTCGTCATATCCAGCGGCTTGGCGATACGCTCCTCGATGGCGGCGACGGCCTTCTCCTTGTCCAGGGTCATGCGGCCCCCCAGGAAGTACCCCGGGTTCAAATAACCCAGGACCACGTCGGCATCGCACACGGTGGGCTCGGTTCCGCCGAGCCCATAGGCCACGGGGCCGGGAGAGGCGCCCGCTCCCCGAGGGCCGACCTTCAGCAGTCCCGACTTGCCGTCGAGCCAGGCGATGCTGCCGCCTCCCGCCCCGATGGACGCCACCCAGATCTTCGGAGCCAGAATGCTGTAGCGTTCGAACACGGGCTGGAAGTCACGCTCGATAAGCCCTCCCCGCACCAGGCTCACCTTGAAGGTGGTGCCGCCCATGTCGGTGGCCAGAACATTGGGCTCGTCGATCATGTCCGCGATGAACTTGCTGCCCACGACTCCGGCCGCGGGTCCCGATTCCAGGGTTCCTATGGCTTTCCGGGACGTGGCCTCGATGCTCAGCATGCCGCCGTAGGCTTGCATGACGAGAGGGGCGCTCTTGAGTCCGTTGCCGGCGAGCTTTCCCTGAAGACTTCGCATGTAGGCAACGATCTTGGGGGCGATGTAGGCGCTGAAAATGGTCGTCGTCGTACGCTCGTATTCTCCCAGGAAAGGGGCGATGTCGCTGGAGCACGTGACATGGACATCAGGGTGCTTGCGGCCGATCACCTCCGCGACGGCCTTCTCGTGGGCGCTGTTGGCGATGGACCAGAGCAGGCAGACGGCGACGGACTCCACCCCCTTGCCGATCAGCCGCTCGACCCCTTCCTCGATCCGCCGGACATCGGTGTCGATAAGCACCGATCCCTTGTAGTCGATCCGGCCCGGCACTTCTTCCGTGAGCCCGCGGGGGACCAGCGGCGCGGGCTTCTGGAGAGCCGCCAAGTGAGAGGATTCGGTCTCCGTCAGCCCAAGGTGAACGTTACCGCGCATCATCAGGAACGTGTCCGGGAAGCCCTCGGTGACCACCAGCCCGGTGACGGCCCCGGCCCGAGTGATCAGCGTGTTGTCGGCCACCGTGCACGCGTGGAAGAAGAGACGCGTGGCGCCCAGCAGGTCGCCCACGGCTGGAAGCCCCAGGTTCTCCGTCGCATTCTCGAGGGAGTCGACCACGCCCACGGAAAAGTCGTAGGGAGTCGACAGGGCCTTGCCGATGGTCAGCATGCCGTCACTGTCCAGCACCACGCAGTCGGTGAAGGTGCCGCCGACGTCCACGCCGACCATGTATCGACCTCGGGAATCACCCATAACTAGTTGATATATTTGTTGTTTATAAGGATCGTGAACTGTGGATCGCTGAGGGTCCCGATCCGCGTCGTAAGCATACTGTAAGCGGATTCATTCTCGTCCGTGCGCAGTAGAGCGCGGCTCTGTCGCTCTGTCCGTAGACGTTCCGCCAAGCCGTGCTGTTCCGGCAACCGTTCCGTCGAGCCCCGAATCCGTCGAACCGAAGGCTGGCTTCGTTGGTGGAATCGAGGAATTTCTTGCTGTTGTGGCGGTTCACGAGTCTCGGGCGACACCGGAATGGGACCCTGCGGGTAGCCCGATGCGGTGACCCGCGCGACTATCCCGGCGATCTCGTGGATGTCCTTCACGACGTCCCCTTCGATGCCGATGCCCTGGCACATCAATGTTGCGATTTGCCCTGCAAACCTCTAGGAATTGCAGGTTCCCCGTTGACGACACAGTATGTTCCGGTTAGCCTGCCAAGAAGGGCGACCCGAAGGCCAAGGTCGAAGACCCCCAACCTTCGGGCCTAATACTGGCATGGGAAGGACCTTCCCGGAGTAGCCAGTAGGAAGCAAGAGCCTCCACCGACTCTAGTTCCTATCTCGGCTTGCTCCCGGCTGTCAAACGGTTCTTCCCGTAGATTCCCCGCACGGGGAAGGAGGTTTTTTATGGGTCAGGAACCACGTGACACCTACAAGTATCTCTTCAAAGTCGGCAACAGGATCATGCATGGAGGGATAACAAACGACCTGGAGCGCCGAGAGAAAGAGCATCAGCAGGAGTGGCCGAACGGTCACATAAAACAGGTCGGACGTAGGACCACACGGGATGCCGCTCAGGAATGGGAAAAAGAACGCGGCTTCTAGGTTGACATTGGGGGTTGGGCTTGGCGAAACCGGCCTCCATCCCGAAGGGTCTCGGGAAACTACGTCGAGATGAAGCCAAGCCAGGGCTCGGACAAACTGGCCGTCCCCACTACCCGTGGCGCCTTTGGTTCCACGACTCACTTCGCACTTAATCGGACGAAATCGTGACATGGCCGATATGGGATGCACCACAGGCACTCCAGAGCCTAGCGATCAACTTCAATCGGTCTTGCAAGCCGTCGAGACCCAGACCCTGGAACGGTTCGCAGGTTTCGCCCTCGGATCCTTGCTGGGACTACCTTTTCGGCATGCCCGTTCTGGCGACCAGAGAGGCGGCGACGGAGGTACCTCGGGCTTCGGAGACAGACATCTCGTGTTCGAAGCCCGCCGCTACAAGCACAGCACGAGGCTCGACGAGCGGAGCATCCGTGGCGAAATCGATCAGGCCGTTGAACGCCATCCCGATCTTGAAGCCTGGATTCTCGTGACAACCCAAGAGGTTCCGGAACAGGTCCACGATGCGATCGACAGGAAGGCCCACAGCCTTGGAATCGGCGCCATCATCATCGATTGGGCGCGGCACCCACTTCCCAGGCTCGCCGCCCTCGCTGCTAGTTCGCCGGACATCTTCGCCACCGAGTCCGGCCAAGACCTGAGCGCTTTATTGGCGCAAATCGCTCAACTATCAGGCTATGCTCACACGCTCGAAGCCATCCAGACAGAGCTCGAAAGCTGGGTTATTGGTTTCGACGCCGCACGCAACGCCAGTCATGAGCGCGTCCACGAGATTTGGAACTCGCGCCGACGAGCACAGGCCAAGTTCAAGCAGGATGTGGCCGGTGCGGACGACTCTGCCCAACACGTAAGCCGGCCAACCCTAAATTACCGCCTGGACGCTTGGCTCGACGGTCCCGATGACGGTGCGGTTGGTGCGTTGGTCGGTCTCGACGGCGTGGGCAAGACTTGGGCCGCAGTGGATTGGCTCCAACTTAGGCTCGACCGATTACCTATCGTCGTGCTCGCCCCCTCCTCCGCCCTTGGGAGCACGGGCACTGACACCACATCGGTTGAACTAATCAACTTCATCGCCCGGTACCTGCACGATGTTTCAGAGGTGCGTGATGTCTCACACTGGGAGAAACGTGTCCGGCGGCTTCTTGGACGGCCTGTCGATCACGGCCCCGTATTCCTCATCTTCTTCGACGGCTTAAACCAGCTCCCGTCGCACGCCTGGATCAGCGTTCTTCAACAACTTGAAGACGACCCTTTCCATCAACGCACCCGAACACTGATTTCCACGCGCACAACTTTCTTCGAGGATCGTCTCCACCGGCTTCAGAGCCTCATCGCATCACCCCATCGGATCACCGTGGAAAACTACGATCTGAATCTCGGTGGCGAATTTGACCGAAAACTGGATCTCGCAGGGCTTTCTCGAGACGATCTTCCGGATCATCTGGTCCACCATGCAGCGGTTCCGCGTATGTTCGACCTCATCATCCAACTAAGGTCCCAACTCGGGGACGTTGGCGACATCACCGTCCATCGTCTTCTTTGGGCGTACGGTGCATCCGCAGTTCAAGCTTCATCTACAGGAGCTTTCAGTGAAAGGGAATGGCGGCGGTTTCTGTTGGAACTGGCAGCGGACCACAAAGACGGAAGCCATCGATCGACCGTTCAACGTATCGAGGCATTGAGCGCTTCAACCACGCGGACCCCGGATCAGGTTTACCGCCGGGTTTCGGGCGTAATCGATGGCATATTCACCACTCTCGACCAACACGGAGAGCCCCAGTTCGACCCTGACTTCGTGTCTCACGCCCTCGGTCTCGCCCTAGTTGCTCAACTGGAAAATGCCGGTCCCGGCGAACAACCCACAACTGTCCTTGACCGATTTCTTGACCCGATAGCGGGATACGACGGCCGCGCTGAGACCCTTCGGGCCGCCGTGAGTATCGCTCTTCTGAAAGAAGGTGCTCGACCGGCCGCCTGGCTCAGTACCCTATGCACCCGCTGGCTTCATTCGCAGAACCTTCCGGAGAGCCACCTGAGCGACCTAGAAATACTGGCGCCTGAACTTGTGGCGCCGATGCTCGATGTCATTGAAGCCTCCTGCGGGCATTCGCTCACGACGCCAAGGCACCTTGCAATCACCGCCCTAGCCACTGTCGACAAGACCGATGTCCCCGTTGCGTGCGCCATCGCCCAGCGTGGGGTCGAATGGCAAAGCTACATCTCTCTCGAAATGCGAGGGAACAAATCCGATAGGACAGAGGACTCCTTCCATACTCAGCGATGCAAACGCCTTAGAGAACGCGTAGGCACGGCAGAGCCCGGTTCCATCATCGTTGCCAACCGCGAATTCCAGCTTGTCGACTACAGCGCCGAGGATCTCATCATCGCAGCGGCGCAACTCCTTCAGGGGCGTCCTCTCAAGCACACCGTCGAACTTTTCGTGCGAGGGGCGATACATTTTGCACTCGTCGGCAGCGGCGCGGCTCAGGAAACCCAGTCCTGGCTAAACGCGCTCAACACCGTTGATCCTGAAGAAACAGCAGCCGCACTGCGTTCTGCATCGAAGACCATACGGTCCCTTACCCCTGCAGCCACTCATCATCCCGAACTCAACGCTCGGATTGCTTCCATACTCCTGTGGCGAACCGGTTATTCCGAAGATGCCGAAGAGGCATGGCGAACGGATCCCAAAATTGACCACCAACTCGACTACGAGACCGATTACCTTGAAAATCCGTCGCGTTCGTTCTTTCGTCTCGAACGAAGACACGCCGCGTCTGTGCTTCGCGACAGGACACTTGGAATATTTGGCCGGATCGAACGAGCAAGGGATGCTCTACTCGATCCCCACTTGCGGATTCCCAAAGACTTCATCGACGAGCTGGCGTCGGTCTCGGAGAGCTTCGATTTCAGCCGTTCAGCAACGGGGCGAGGCCGTACCCCCGAAGATCTCCGTTGGGAACGTTTGTCTCTCGCTCTTGCACGATGCATCCCGGACCGACTCGCCGACTGCCAGCGCGCACGCCTTCGGCAATACGCGGAACGCCCGACAGACCAACGCTTCGGCTCAGCACTCGCCGCCCCGGAATCCGTGCTCCTGGTAGGCACCGAAGAAAGCAAAGCTATACAAGCCCTGAGAGAGCGAGGCGACGCTGCGTCGGACGAGGATGAACACGCGATTCAAAGCAATTTCCTGATCGCCGAGATCCAGTCCTTTTCGCCCATAGACCAAGTTACAAAGATCGTGAATTCGAACCTGGACACCTTGTTCCTGGAGCTCGGCCGCGCCTGCGAATCGCCGTCCCGGAGCGAACTCGATCATCTCGTCCATTCCTTCTGCGACGACGAGCGCATGCTAAGCCGATTGGCAACCGTTCTCGCAGAGCACGATCTGGATCTGAGCCAACGATCCTTTGACGCCTTCTCTAGGCTCCTATTCTCTGATGATACCGACGGCGCTGCGGCAACCTGGATGCTGCTAGGCTGCAACGATGCTGAACGCTTGGGAAGCCTTCTCGAACGGATAGGCTGGTCATGGTCGTCCTCCAAGCCGCAGATAGAGAACATCATGGGTTCCAGGGCAATTACTGCCTCGAACCGCGGTTCCAGCTTTTCAGACTTCGCGGCACGAATCGCCCCTGCTGAGCTACTAGAGGCCTTGTCGCAGGAAGAGCGGTCAAGAGAAGCCGTAGAACTCGCTGTCGATCTACTCTCCGCCGCGCTCTTCGAATACCCCGGAGGCGCCCCCGAGTCCGGGCTCGACATCTTTCACGACCATGAAGCAGCTTCCACTGGGAACTACAACTTCACGATCGGCGACCTCCTTGAAGAACGCGACGACGAGAATGATGTTCTCTCGTTCTTTGAGGGGGCC
Organism: Deltaproteobacteria bacterium; assembly: GCA_028818775.1. Classification (NCBI taxonomy): domain Bacteria; kingdom Pseudomonadati; phylum Myxococcota; class Myxococcia; species Deltaproteobacteria bacterium. Next base: position 7,105 of record JAPPNE010000091.1, read on the forward strand.
AGTCGTCCGGAACAATATGCACAGCGACGACAAGCGATCATTCAGTCGTATGTTGATGCGGTCAGGCAAGCTCGGCAGTCTGGTGCCCAGCTGATTCATGCCAACTTCGACGCCGAAGATTTCGACCTCGTTCTCGATCTCTATCCAGAGGCGTTGAAACGATGGCTTCAAGGCATGGACCCGCCCACCGGTGAGTTCCGAAGGCGGGTCCAACTGGCGGAAGGCTTTTTCGTCGGCTTGTGTGAGGCGGTTCTGAAACGCGATCCGAATCGCGGCGTTCATCTTTGGCGTGCCCTACAACGGTGCCTGAGGACGCGTTTTATCGGCTCCACAGGCATCGATCGGATGAAATACGCCCCTTTTGCTTCACCGTCGTATCCCGAACTGGATCCGATCCTCGAACAGATCTATTCCCTCGACGAATGCCGAACCGATGAAGACCTCCTCGATTTCGTCGTCGCAGCCCGTACTTCCGATCGTGTCGGTTGGTTGCAACGAATGGTTTCCCGCGATGAGACTTCGCCGTGTCCTGCACATAGACGACGGGCGGTGTTCCTTCGACCGTTACTGACCCGACCCTCCATCGCTGGTGATACAGATTGGCCAACCGGTCCGCCGCGAGGCGGATATCGTGAGACACACGATCGTTCCTGGATTATGGGCCAGATGGAGGCTTTCGCGGCCCACTGGCTACAGGAGTTCGTTGAATCCGATACACCCGAGGCTGCCTATTCCTCGTGGCTCCTATTCCTGGCCTGTACCGACCGACGCGCCAAGTCATGGATGTGGGAGATTTATGATCGATACACGGTTGCGAACGGGTCCATTGAGGCCGACAAACGGCGATTTGTTGAGCAGCAACGGCATCGCCTCAAACGCGCGGTGACAGACAACGAAAAGTCGCTACGGCAGACTTTCGCCTCCCAGAGAGTTACGAGTAGCCTGCTGCCATGGAGAGCACGGTAGCAGTGCTTTCTGGCGCCCCGGTCGACACCACCGACGCGCTTTAGACGCTCGAGCATCCCAGCCTTCTAGCCCTTCTGCGACGTGCAGTCCCAATCAATAGGCTTTGAGCCGCACCCGCGATCCTGCTGATATCAGCCTCGAATACGACTCACTCGCCTGCGGCCCCCAGTTTGTCCCGATTCTCGGGTACACCTTCGCGTAAAAACTTGAACAGCGACCGCCGAGCCAAGTCGAAACCCTTGACGAACGCCGCGCCGTTTCTGAACGGCCATGCCTCGCGCGACCCGCTGTGAACAACCGCGGAGCGGGCCTCATACAGACTCCTGACGCTCTCCCTGATCTTTCGCCGATCATCCGCGTCAGTTCCAAGAAAGCCGGAAACCCTGTTCTCCAGCTTTCGCAGTTTTTTCCGTTTGGGCAACTCGTACATACCTTCGAGTGCGATTACGACATCCACGACCTTGTCGTGCATTGCAAACCGGCCATCCCGTCCAAGCGCCTCGGCCAGTCGCGCCACGAAGGGCGCCATCTCCTGGTAGCGCGCGCTCTGGCGTTCCTCGAAAGCCTCCCGCGCCTCGTCGAGCGCCGCTGGCCTCAGCACCGGGCACTCCGCGAAGCCCTCGAAGCCATTCGCCACCCATTTCTGGTAAATCCCCGGACCTTTTCTCCCCAGGCCCAATAGACGAGCCGCAGAACGGTCGATACAACCCGATATCGTTGCGAGCCGCAGCATCGGCGCTGCATGGCTCACGGCGAGCAAGTCCAGGAACGTCTGCGCCTCTGGAAAGAACGGTGCCGGCGGGCAACTCATGGGGTCGTTTACGCTGCCCCTCCGCCTGAATTCCGGCCGCCACCGAAACGGCCTGACCACTGCGGCCACCGAGCGCCATCCGTGGAAGCCGGCGGCCGGCGGGGCGAGTTCTTCCACCAACTCTTGGTCCACGAACCGCCGAACTTCCCCGAACGGAAAGATCGCCATGGCGTCTTCGACGTCGATCCTCTCGCTCACGGTGAGACCATAGAACAGCAATACGTCGCAACCCTCGTCGAGACTGCCCAGCACACCGGCCGCCTTACCATCCCTGGCTGGCGAGAGGAAGGCATTCAGTTCACACACCGCCGTCCGCAACCCGTCGCCCGACAACTCCGCGGCCCGCGCCATTAGCCCCGCAATCAGGCCCCCGGCCGAGATCGACGTCCCCGAGTTCACCAACCGCATCCAGAAATCATTCTCACCCACGATTCGGCCCGCTACCGCCACCCGCTCTAGCTCGGGGTGGGACAGCAAGGCGTGGCGCGCTGGATCGAGGACCCTGCGAAGGGGAGCGTACTCGGCTTCTCGACCGAAGGACAGGCTGTATCGCGCCTCGGCATAGATCACGCGCACGTCATCCAGCGGAAACGGCGTCTCGTCCCGACCGTCGACGATTATCTGCTCGCGCGGATTGTGCTGCCAATGCGCCTGCAGGTAGGGCTCCTGCGCCGATGCCAGCACTCGAAGAGCAGTCACCACCCGGTCAATCCAGTCGCTGGCGTCGAACCCCTTCTCGGTCATTCCGCCTACCCTCAATCTATAGGTCCATGGAATCGATAACCAGCGCGATTGACATTCCGCTGATACTAGGGGGGCGTTTCCGAATCTGACAGCTCCTTATGGATCACCTTCCGCCGGAACACCCGTCAGTCCATACGGGTACCCGCCTTTCTTGCCACGACCGAAAAATTCCGGCAAACTTCAGGACCACAAAACGAGGTCCCGAACGCATTGCGTCTGAGTCGAGGATGCTGAAATGGAACTGTACAGGCTAAGATTCGTCCTGCGGGATCCGTCGGATGAAACCGAAGGCAAGTACCTTGCCGAAATCCCCGACTTGCCCGGCTGCCGAGCTTGGGGAGACACCCGTGCTCAGGCGCTAGAGAGCCTTCAAGGCGTTGCCACGGCTTTCATTGAGTCCTACCGGGACCGAGGCGAGCGGCTTCCGGAAAAGGTTGAAGCAGCCATCGTTGACGCTCAGCACTACGAGGGTCTCGGTGAGGTCATGGTTGCAGTTTGAGGTACGGCGAACTTACGCGCAAGCTGCGCCGACTCGGATGCAGCCTGGACAGGCGCGCCCGCGGCGACCACGAGATCTGGATTCGATCATCGAACGGCCGCAGGACGACATCCCCAACTGGGGCAGCCATGAACTGAAAACGGGAACCGTCAGAGCCATTCTGAGGGACCTCGGCATCACGCATCAGGAATTCGACAGTGCGTAAACCGCAGGCACCGGGCCGACTCAGCGCCGCCGGGTTTGACGTCATTGGTCCTCAAGGCTGGGCGTAAACCGCATGCGCGGTTCCGGAAGGAGGCGCGCCGAAGAAAGGTCTTATAGCTGCGCTACCTCCTGTTACACGGGGAGAACGAAACCTAACCCCCGGCCTGGGCTAATAGCGGATGGGATAGGTCAGTTCTTCGAGTATCGTTTCCTCGACGTTCCCGTCCTCTAGCGCGGTGGCGGTTGTAGGTCGTCTTCGCCTACTTGTCACAGGCCTTCGATCAGAATCGAAAACACCCCGCCGCAATAACGGCGCTACCTGTCACTGAAACTCCACCCGCTCGCCTTCCCCGGACGGCCCATAGGAAACGCTATCCCGAATAGCCCCGCTCCCATCCAGCAGGTCCACCCGGTCGCCGGCATTGTTCAGCGACATCGGCTGGCCCGCACGCATGATCTCTGCGCTTTGTCCTGCCGCGAGTGTGCCAAGTGCATCAAGCGACCATGTGCGCCCCGCCGCATCTCGCAGCGTCCAACCTGTTAGCGACACGGTGGCCAAGCCCGTATTCATGACGGCCGCCGCTTCATTCTGCCGCTCGTCACCCACCGGGTTCGGCAGCAGCCATGCGATCTTGACTGCCGCCTGGCCGTCTGGCCCCGACGCCACGCCCGGAAAATCGAAGCGCACAATGACCGGGAAATGATCCGTCAGTTTACGCGGGTCGTGCCCGTGATCGATGTGCACCCATGCAATGTACTCGGTCAGAGCCCCGGAGATCAGGATATGATCGATGGCCGAATATTCTTGTGGCTCGTCGATGCGTGAATCTTCGTCCCGGTCCCAGTACGACGTATAGCGCTGCGCCTTGGGTACGAATCTTAGCGCGTTCACCAGATCATCATCCGGAGTCCCTGGGTCCATGCCCTGCAACCGCGCCATCACATCCGTGATCGGCGCGTGATCGTTGATGTCGAGAGCGGCTTGTTCGCCCGTGTAGTCGTTGAAGTCGCCGAGGATGATGATGCCGTACCCGGCGGCGGCCAGTTCGCGTGCCTGATTCAATGTGGCATCGGCCTGCGCCTGCCGCTGATGCAGGCGCGATAAGTCCGCCGGCCGCGAAAGGTAGTGAATGCCGATGAGTGCGATCTTGCGCTCGCCCACATCCAGCTTGGCGAAATAGTTCTTCGACACGGATTTGAGTGTGCTTCCACTCCGGCCGGATCGGTCGTCGCGCTCGATCGCGCCGCCCTCGGGATCGATCCTTGTGAGCAGCCCCACATCCTGCCCGGTGAAACTGTCCTTGCCCTTGAGCAGATAGGCCGCGTAGCCCCGCCCCGACAGGAAGGTGGAATTCAGGTGCTCAAGCGCCGTAAGCCCTTCTACCTCGACGAGATTGACAATGTCAGGATTGTGTGCCGCGATGATGCCCGCGATCGCCTGCAACCGTTCGTCCGCCTCATCGGGTGAGTTCTTCCATGCGAAATTCACCTGGCCTTCTTCCGGCGGACGGCCGTCCCAAAGGAACTCGCCGTTAAAGGTCATCACGACCAGCCGGCTTTTATCGGGCCGCCGGTCCGCAGCGTTGCCGTCGAAACCGGCAATGAGAAGAGCAAACAGAGGAAGCAGGAACAGGGTAACCCTCATGGCGCCTCCTAGATCGCGAGGGCGAAGAAGCCTCGCCAAATTTTCCCTTGAGCGCCATCTCAGCGACTACAGAAACATCGAAGTGACGCTCAACGCTCGTTGACCACCATCACTGTCCGGTTTGGGGCGCCCGTCCCTCGCCGTGAATGTCGGGAAATACACGAGCTAGGTGAAGTCGTTCCTTGGCCGATGCACTGTTCATTGAATCAGTTCCGGTAGCCGGTAGAGAAGCCGCTGTGCGGCTGGCCAACCAGCGTCCATAAAAATCTCCAAGCATTCAATCAGTTCAGTCCGGCGTTGTTCGCTCTCGAATATCTCTTTATGATCTGCGAGAAACACGCCAACGAGCCGTACGATCAAATCTATTCCCATTGACTCAAATTGAAATCCCGTGCGGGCACCTCCACTCCGCAACGCATGCGCCGCAAGATCGAATGCTCGCGCGGGGTCGAGGGGTAGCAGGAATTCAAGCAGTTGTAGGAGATAGTAAACAGTGTGCGGAGTGCCGCAGTCACCGATCCGCTTGAGGATCGGTGCAGCCTCGACGAAAAAGTCTGCTAGCTCTGTTGTGCTTGTCGGCCGGCTTGACTCCCCACTGCTGTGGTTTGCGCCGGTAGAGAAATAGAGTTCGCGGCATGCAATATCGAGCAACTCCGCAGACTTGCGAGCGTCGGAGACGCCTCCAAGGTTCGGTGTCTCTCCCGAATAGTGTATGGCCAAGCCTTGGCTCGCGGCTTCTACGACCTCCGCGGCTAGTTCCAGTGCTCGGTGCCTCAGTGCCTCGTCCGCCTGATTTTTCTGGTCGGTCAACAAACGCCCCGCGCATCGTCGATAGGACAATAGCGAGCTCATCGTGAAAACGAACCGAATCGGCGATCCACTCCTCCACAACTGATCGCGCGGCGTGACGCTCATGCGTGATCCATAGGATCGTGAGTATATGAGCGACAGCCTTCCGAAGACGACTTTGGCACTCCTTGTCGTCGGGGAAGCGCTCTAGTAGTTCCAAGACCAACGACTCGACAATTTTTGGGGAGGAATGCAACACGGGACCGAGAACGCCCTTGATAATGTGTTCGAGTACGTTGGAGTTTGACTCCTGCCTGAGACGGTCCTTCACCCGCTGCCAAAAACCGTCCCGGTCAAGGTCCCAAAGCCGGATTAAGTGCAAACCAGCCTGCATTCGGACAGCGGGGTGAGGATCGGTTAGCAGCATGTCGATGTCGATCGTGAGCCTCGGAAGTAAATCCGGCCGTTGCAGGGCCAAGTCGAGGACGGCCTGCGCAGCCTCTACACGCGCTGCTGGGGAGCCCCATGACGCAAAGTTTTCGAAGGATTCCTCCGTATGAGCATCGACTTGGGGACCAGCGGAACTCGTAGCGACCCTGAGTAGGCGAAGAAAGGACTCGGTCGCCGCGCCGTCGGCCTGTGACGGAAGAAGTCTCGCTGCTATGATGCGGTTGCATCCTTGGGCGAGCACGCCCTCGCCGTCGATTCGCAATCGCGCATTGGTCCCGTGCGCAGTCCGGGTTCTCTCGATTTGCTCCAACGCGTCATGGGCGGCGTTTAGCGTCAAACCTGTAGGTGCGCTGGCATTCGATTCCAGCGCTAGTACGTTTTTCGCTGAATCGATTGCCGCCATGAGGCTGGCGTTCGCCGGAAGCTCCCTATCGGGGTCTGTAATCCAATCATATGGCTCGGCGCTTACGGCCTGAAATTGGACCTGGAAGGGACGCCTATTTTGCACTGCAACTTGGTCGGTATCGTCGGCGACCAGTCGCAAGGCTGCTTCCGTTTCCAGATTGTCGCCACCGATCGCGGTGAATAAGCCGCGAAGGAAGTATTCCTTGGCTTCCTTGGGTCGCCTAAAGTCTGAAAAAGCGAACAGCAGCGCTTGCCGCTCAAACCGTTGCCGGTCTTCAGACTTGAGGCGTTCATATCCCTTCGCAACGACGTCTATGGCGTCCTTCCGGGTATCCAGCGTCACAAGAAACTGCTCAGTCAAAGCGAAAGGAAGGAGAAGACCGACCATCCCGTCATTGCGTTCTGCGGAGGCCATAAACAATCTGGACCAGAATACGGCGAGCGATGCGTTGTCAATCAGCAAATTCGCCAAATTCAAGGCGGTGTTCTCATCGCTTGCCCTTAAGCACTCTAGAAGCTTCCCGACGAGAACCTCTGCATCACGACCATATTTGCTGTCCGGATCGTGCGCCCAGACGCGGCTGAGATCTTCACGCAGCCGGACGCTTCTACCGGCAGCGACCAGATTGTAGTCGTCAAAGTCATCGGGGATTGTGTGTTCTCGGGCAACGTAACCCTCCACGGAGGCAATGATCGCCTCGATAGCCTGTGAGGGGTGCTGGTCGAGAAATTGAGAAATGAACTCGCCGAGCGAATAGCGCGCCATGCCGTAGTCCTGACGTGCGTTTGACGTAAGTGGCAAGATCTGACTCGATGACATGTCAGTCGGCACGTCCCGTGTTACATCAAACGCATAGGTCCGCCGGTAGATCTCCGCGCCGAAGGCCGTATCCACATCTACGATGGCCGCGATTTTGTGGCAGACGGCAGGAACCTCGTGCCAAGCGAATTCCGCAAGGCGATTCTCATCGAACACTCTCGAAAGCAGTCGGCGGGATTGTTCTCGATCCGTTCCGTAGGTGTCCGCGACGAAGCCGATTGCCGCCGTTACGGTGATGCCTGGGTCCTGCAAGCTGTATCCATGCTCCAAGAGCGCACGGGCTGCCAGTCCGAGGTCCGCCTGAAGCCCATCGTCCCGTGTTGGGGCAATCAACCTATGGAGCAGAAAGCGAACCGGTCCAGCCACGTTCCCTACATTGGGGACGACGGCGCCGATCAGCTTAACCCAGGGCTGAACGGAAGTTTCCGGGTCGTCTTCCATCCGGACCGCCAAGGCTCCGCTGAGAATCGCAAACGCTTGGGCCGCTTTGTCATCGCCGTTGACTATGCGTTCAGCCAGCGTCAGGGTGTCGTCGGCCACGGCGGGATATTCTACTCCCATACGCCCCACTGCACTTCGAATGACGGGGTCGCCGTCCTTGTCGGCTAGTATATTCGCCACCGCGGCCCAAAATGACCGCCGGCGAGTTTCTGAAGCCCAAATCTCTTGAAGAACGAAGGCGAGGGCTGGCGCAAGCATCAAACCGCGCGCCTGCTCCTTGGGGAACCGCAGTTTGCCGCCGACGATGTCCGCCGGGTCCAGTAATACCTGAGCCGCTGTGAAGTCGAAGAGTATGTGATGCCGGAACTGAACCCACCGCCCATTTTGGACGGGGACCAATACTCCCTCGTGTGCCAACGTGTCGATCATTTCGGGGTCATTCAAGGCAAGAGCATGTTTCTGCACCCGAAGGGTGCGTGCCTCCACCATGGCTTCAACAACGGCGCGAAGGCAGCGTTCGGCCGACGTGCCGTATCTTTCGATCCTGTGGCTCCAGTGTAGCCGCAGGAGTTCCACCTGCGACGAGACTCGCTTCAGGTCCGCCATGTCCACGCCGCGGACAATGAGTTCGCTGAGCAAATGTGTGTTGAACGGGATCGAAGCAAGTTCCCGTAGCCGTGTGGGTGCGTCGGCGAGAGCTGCGGACAAAGCCGGGGCTTGTTCGAGAAGTTTACGGAACTCCGCCTTGGTCCAGGGTGGTATCCTGACGTGTCTTACGTTGGAAAAACCCGGCTCGGCACGGCCTGCATCAGGGGGCGCACCCGGAAACAGGGAGCGAAACTGTTGACCCATCCGAAGGTCGAATGTACGAATGGATGCCACCACCCGCCAACGCGGGCACCGGACCAGCACCTGCGCGATCAAGGTACGGAAAACACTTTCGGCTTTTCCCCCGCGTGTTGCGTCAAGCGCGTCGATAATCAGCCATGCCGGCCCAACACCATCCCAAGCCTCCAACACGTCCAGCAGGCCGTGTTCAAGTTTGAGATCTTTGGAGAGACCTTCAAGCGACTCTACGGAGTGTTGATCTACCGCAAGTTCGACGACATCCTTGCCTTGAGCGATGAGAGATCGAGCGAAGGCATTGAGTACCCCGCTCTTGCCCGCACCGGGCTCGCCGACAATCAGGAGCGAGTTCTCTCGGGCGGCCGTTTCGACGGCATCTTGACACTCTCGGACTATCGAGGCACGGTCGCCGTCCTTGACTTCAATCCCTTCATGACGCTGTAACGCCGTAGCGACCGACTGTGTGTGCTGACGGAGGGCGGTGATGTCTTGTCGATAACGTGGCGCGCCGCGAAGATCGATGCCTTTGGTCATGATCGCTTGGCGGAGACTTGCAAGGTCAGCCCCACCTCGCTCTGCCATCATCTGACCGCAGACGGTTTCCAAGGCGTTCAGAGCGACCGTGGCCTGGGACCCTTCCGGTATTGACGCTGCCAGCATCTCTTCCGTCAAGGCCCGGTCTGCGCCACCTGAATCGAACATGAACACCGTCACCAAGCGTGCCAAATGATCGAGCAACTCCGGATCAAACTTTGCAGTCGTCAACGACGTCCATGCTTGAGCGGCGCATGACTCGAAGTACTTCAGAGCCCGCTGTTGTGCCTTCGTGAGGGCAGGCGTGCGCTGCAACGATCTGCTCCGAAGTGCAGCGGGCAGGTCTTTTCGAATACTCGTAGGCGCGTCCCTGCTGACCGCGAGCACCAACCTGTCGCGGGCGGGATCAAGTGGGCGGTTCCACCCGAGACTGCCGTCGCCATCCCGACAGGAGATCCAATGATGAACAAATTGGGAGACCGTCTTGCCGAAGGGGCTGCTTAGGTTCTGCGACAGCGAGACCGCCGTTTTGGCCTGTATCGCGATATAGCCGTCAGCCGATGTGCTGACGAGAATATCATCTACCGGAGCTTCCGTTTCGAAGCGAAGCTGGACAGGAGAAGCAGTTCCGAGTTTCAGGCGTTGGTCGAAGCATCTTCCCGAAAGAAGGTAAACGCCGAAGAACGCTCCCAGTCGCTGCTGGAACACGATTCCCGCACTCGTGGCCGCACCACCCCCCTTTACCGTGGCGGCAGGGAACGAACCTTCAAGTAGGTCCGGCACTTACATCCTTTGCAAACAACGGTTCTCGGGTAGTCAGTGACTGTCCGCCACTTGAGATCCGTCAAACCAAGTCCGCCGTTCCGTCACGATCCCGTGAAAGCCTTAAGTTTGAGTTGGCCTAGGTCGGGCGAGCCGGCATTACTCAAGTCGGTTCCCGTGAAGCGAGCAATTGCACGTCCGATGTCAACCGAACTGCCCTTCATTGCCGGTCCTCGCCTACATTAACGCACGCGATGATGAGGGCCGCGTGCTTGGGTGCACCTGACCCGCTCCGCACTGGTCACGAATCGGAGTTCTTCCTCCTCAGTTCTCGTCAGGAGCATGGGTTGAGCCTCCAACCTAGCATGGCCTTGCGTGCTTCGGAATTCACCCTCGCCGCCGCTACCCCTTGAACCGCCCCGGATTTACCGGAACGTCGAAGTTGCGGCGCGGCTGTCCTTCTGGACGGAGATTGCTTCGTCTCGCGTTTTTGACAGAAGAAGTTAATTTCTGTTATTTTTGGTGAAGTTCTCACAAAAGGAGGGACCAGCCATGCCAACATTCTCGATCAGTCTCACCGACGCGGAGAACGGGCGTGTTGATGAAGTACGTGCGGAGATGCAGAAGATGTTTGTCGGCGTGTCGATCTCTAAGAACGACGTCGTCAAGTACCTCATGTTCGGGCGTAGCGACAAGCACAAGGCGCGGTTGTGGGACATCTTTCTTGAATTCCTGACGGCGGATGTGGCGGAAGCCCTGGACGTACTGGGCGTGGACAGGAACGACATCACGACGGTGCTGCAGCGGCTCAGTGAGGCTCACGCCAAATCCCGTGAGCTGCACTTGCCTAAGACGGTTGCCGAGGACATCGTGCCGGGCCGGGTGTAAGGGGGCGGCCGTGAAACACGTCGATGAGGTGATCCAGGAGGCATATCGGCTGGAGCACTGCCGACCAGCACTGGATGCGGAAGCAGACGAGCTACGAGCTTGCGCAGACACGCCGGGACCGGACCGCAGCCGAACGCCGCACGAGCGCACTGCACACATGTTCGGGTCTCGCACCAGCGTTGCTGGACGGGGCAATGCCGCACCTGCTGCCGTACATCCGCTTCCGGCCAACGGCATGGCGTCCAGTGCACGGCGCAAGGCGGAGGGCGCAGACTGATGCGCCTGTCGTGGAACGAGGTCCGCGCTCGCGCGGCCGCCTTTGCCGATGACTGGAAGGACGCAGCCTACGAGAAGGGCGAGACACAGAGCTTCTACAACGCCTTCTTTGACGTGTTCGGGGTGCGGCGGCGGAACGTCGCCCGCTACGAGGCGCATGTCGCAAAGCTGGATAACCGCTCGGGCTTCATTGACCTGTTCTGGCCCGGCGTTTTGATCGTCGAGCAGAAGAGTGCCGGACGCGATCTGGCCAAGGCCTACGATCAGGCCGGGGAGTACTTCGACGCGCTGCCGGAACGCGAGCGTCCGCGCTACATCCTGGTGAGCGACTTCCAGACCTTCGAGCTTCACGATCTGGACGAGCGGGAGAGCGTCGTGTTTCCGCTGGCGGACCTGCCCGCGCACGTTGAGGCGTTCGGTTTCATCCTCGGCGTGCAGCGCCGGACGTTCCGGGATCAGGATCCGGCGAACATCCAGGCCGCCGAGCTGGTCGGGCGGCTGCACGACGCGCTTGCCGATGCGGGGCACCGCGGGCACGATCTGGAACGTTTCCTCGTGCGGGTCGTGTTCTGCATGTTCGCCGACGATACCGGGGTATTCGAGCCGCGCGACATCTTCCTCGACTTCATCGAGACGCGAACGGGGGAGGACGGCTCGGATACCGGCGCTCGGCTGGCCGAACTGTTTTGGGTGATCGACACGCCGGAGGACCAGCGTCCTTCGACCCTGGACGAGGACCTAGCGCGGTTTCCCTACGTCAACGGGGATCTATTCAAGGGGCACCTGCGGATGTTCTCGTTCGACGCAGCGATGCGCGGGGCGCTGCTGGACGCCTGCCGGTTCGATTGGTCGAACATCTCGCCCGCCATCTTCGGCGCTCTGTTCCAGTCGGTGATGGACCCGGCGGAGCGCCGCGCACAAGGCGCGCACTACACGACCGAGAAGAACATCCTCAAGGTGATCGAGCCGCTGTTCATGGACGATCTGAGGGCCGAGTTCGAACGGTTACGGGCGCGGCGGGGCCGGGGCCGCCTCGCGGTGCTCCGGCAGTTTCAGGCGAAACTCGGCGGCCTGACGTTCTTCGACCCGGCGTGCGGCTGCGGCAACTTCCTCATCATCGCCTACCGCGAGTTGCGGCTACTGGAAATCGAGGTCATCCGCGAGGTTCGAGCTGCGACCGCCGCAACCACGCAAGCGGTGCTCGATACCGCGTGGCAGTCAGTGGTGGACGTGGACCAGTTCTACGGGATCGAGCTGGGAGAGTTCCCGGCCCGCATCGCGGAGACCGCGCTGTGGATGATGGACCACATCATGAACAACCGGCTGAGCCTGGAATTCGGGCAGACCTTCGTTCGCATCCCGCTTCAGAAGTCGCCGCACATCGTCCACGGCGACGCGCTGAAAGCGGACTGGTCCGGTTTGCTGCCGCCGGGCGATTGCAGCTTCGTGCTGGGCAATCCGCCGTTCGTGGGGGCGAAGTATCAGACAGCGGGACAGCGCGCGCAGGTGTTCGGGATCGCGGCACTCGGCAAGAGTGGGGGCACGCTTGATTATGTCGCTGCGTGGTTCATCAAGGCGGGGGAGTATGTGAACGGCGGCGATGCCCGGATCGGCTTTGTCGCGACCAACTCGATTACAGCGGGCGAGCAGGTTGCGCAGCTATGGCCAGTGCTGTTCGGGCGCTGCAAGCTGGAGATCGCCTTCGCGCACCGGACTTTCGCCTGGGGTTCGGATGCTCGAGGTAAGGCCCACGTGCATGTGGTGATTCTCGGCCTCGACCGCCGAAAGGCCGCGCGGGCGGAAAAGCGGCTGTTCAGCTATCCCGACCTCAACGGCGACCCGGAGGAAAGCCGCCACGCGGCGTTGTCGCCGTACCTGTTCGATGCGGGCGGGTTGTCAGACCCGCATCTGGTGGTGCGGGAGGAAAGCGCACCGATCAACGGAATGGCGCGGTTGATCATCGGTTCCAAGCCCATCGACGGAGGCAAGTACATCTTCAGCCCAGAGGAACGCGCCGCATTTCTGGATACGGAGCCGGAGGCCGCGCCCTGGCTTCGACCGTTCATCGGCGCACGAGAATACTTGCAGGGAGGCGAGCGGTGGATTCTGGCACTGCACGACACGCCGCCCGACGTGCTGGCGCGGTTGCCGCGCGTGCGGGAACGGATTGCCGCCGTCCGCGCCTACCGTGAAGACAGCAAGAGCGCGCCGACGCGCAAGCTGGCGACAACGCCGACTCTCTACCACGTCACACTGCTGTCCCACAAAAATACGAATGAAGGAGGACCTGAAGAGCTCGCCTGTGT
>JAPPNE010000092.1 GCA_028818775.1 Deltaproteobacteria bacterium
TCGGCGCGCCCGTGCGGTGGCGGATGAGGTCGAGCAGGTCGCCATGACTGCCTTCTGCGGCATCGGTCCACTTGCCGGGAGTGCCGGGGCCGTGGAGGCGGACGAAGAGGGAGCGGCCGCGGGCGCCGTCGAGGTCGCCCGCGACCCAGTACCGGCCCTGGCGGCGGCCGTGGGGGAGGTAGCGCTGGCAGACCTCTTCGGCGCGCTCGGCAAGCGCGGCGGCGACGGCTGCGGCGGGAGACTGAGCGTATTGCATGGCGGCTCTCCTTCAGGGGGCGAACACCCGGCGCCGGAGGGCGAGCGGGCCGAGCGAAGCGAAGGCGCGAAGCCCGGAGGGTGCTCGCTCGGAACGGGCAGCATGAAAAAAGGGCCGACGCGCGAGGCGCCGGCCCTGGGTGGGAGGAAAGGGAGGCGGAGGAGCCTAGAACGGGATGTCGTCGTCGACGTCCGCCTGCGGCGCGGCCGCGGTGTCCTGCATCGCGGCGTCGGCCGGGGCCTGGGCGCCGTTGCCGTTCGGCTTGTCGAGGAACTGCACCCGGCCGCCCGGGACCAGCAGGATCTCGGTCGAGTAGCGGTCGCCCTCCTCGCCGGGCTTCGACCAGCGCCGGGTCTGGAGCTTGCCGTCGACGTAGACCAGCCGGCCCTTGCGGGCGTGCTTGTCGAGCATCTCGACGAGACCGTCCTGGAAGGTCACCACCCGGTGCCACTCGGTCTTCTCGACCCGCTCGCCGGTCTGCTTGTTGATGTACGATTCGTCGGTCGCGATGCTCATGTTGGCGACGCGCCCGCCGCTGGTGAGGTGGTTGACGGTAACGTCGGCGCCGAGGCGGCCGATCAGTTCCACGCGATTGAGTCCGAATGCCATGGGAGTTCTCCTTCCGTGCTGGTTAGTGACGATGGTCTGCGAGCGTCGAGGGACCGGGGTCCTCCCTCCCCAGCCCCCTTCCGTTCACTCTCCCCAGGCCCTCCTCTCACTCCACCGGTCCGGGCAGCTCCGGACGCGGTCGTCGTCGATGACGTCCTGGACGGCGCCGGGGCCGAGCCCGATCTCGGCCAGCGCCTCGCTGCCGGTCAGGGTTTCTGCGATGTCGAAGTCGATGCCGGACATGTCTGCATCCTCCTTGGCTGTCGGCCTTGCCCGGAGCGCGTGAGGGAGACCGCCTCCCTCCCCCCTACCGGGCCTTCGCCCCGGTGGACGCCTTTCTCCGGCTCTATGGAGAGGATCGGGACCTACGGATGGCCAGCAGGCGCTCGCAGACCGCACGCGGCGGCATCTTGCCCAGGTTGAGCACGGGGATGGCGGCTTCCATTGCCATGCGGATCGCCATCCCGGTGCCTCCGGTGATCGTTCCCCCCGGCGTCCAGGCCACCACGGCATCGACGGGACGGCCGAGACCGACTCCTATGATCGCGGCGTTCCTGGCGTGGAGCTTTCGGACGGCGGGCGAGCACCGGTCCCAGGCGGGATGGAGACGGGCGGCGATGGCCATGCAGGATTCGAGCTCGGACGGCGACAACACTCGGCAGTCCGGCTCCGTGCGCCCGTTGTAGCCGGACCAGGGCAGGTACAGCGTCCTCTGGCCGGCCGGCGCGCCTTCGGCAAACGCACTGTCGGCTCCGGCCGCGCCGCCGCTGTTCAGATGCCAGCCCTGACGCGCGAGCCAGCCGGCCATCACGGTCATGGCGGTCATGATGGAGGGTGGTGTGTTGCGGGCGCCGATGCCGGCATAGGTCAACGTAGTCATGTCATGGTCCTCTCCGGTTGGTGGTTCGAACCGCGCCTCTCTCTACGCACGCGGCTCTCGTCCTCCCATGGCTGTCCTCGAACACAGGCCGGCGGGACGTCCGAGCGGACTGAAACGGCGCCGGGATTCGGGTCGGGTGCGATGTGGAGAACCGGGAATCGATGGCGCGGCGGGGATTCCGGGCGCTGGCGATGCCGTGGGCACCGCACCGGGGCGGTTGCGGCGGTTATGGGCTTGGGAACGGAGGCCGGGCACGCCGGCGAACCCGCGGCCGTTGCCGACGATTGCGCCGATGATGGCGCCGCCGCTGGCGGCCGGGCTGCGGTGGTGTTTAGCCTGTCAGTGGATGGTCCGGCGGCCGCCCTCACGCATGGGATTTCCGGAGCACCTGTGCTACGTTCCGGTCCCACCTCGCTGGAGATGACCACGTAGGAGGCGACCGATGCTAACTCGAACCGTGTTGACAAGGGTGGTACCGTTCTGTCTCGTTCTAGTGTTCTCCATGAGTTCCGCTACGGCATCGGATTCCGATGCGTATCGCCTTGACCGGAATCTGGCGACCACGGATGTGCCGGGTCCCGTCGTTCCAGTCATCCGCACTTCGGAGCTCCGTGTGTCGTCGGGAACGTTGTCGGTCGAGATCGACGGCGGGCAGTACGAACTCGAAACGCTCACGGTCGAGCCTCCGGGTCCTGGACCATTTCCTGTGGCGGTGATCTCCCACGGACAATCCCGGAAACCACGGCAGATCCTGCTGCGCCAGCATCTGCCCTTCGCCAAGGATTTCGCAAGGCGTGGGTACAAGGCTGTGGTATTCGCGCGGCGCGGCTACGGATCGTCTACAGGACCTGTATTCGATCGCCTTGGCAGGGAGCGCTTTGCCGCAGGGTTCTACGTCGGTCCCGGACGAACGGCTGCTGAAGATTACGCTGGCGTTATCGAAGCGCTAGCCCGGCGGCCGGAGATTGATGGAACGAGAGTCATCGCAGCCGGTCAGTCCGGCGGAGGGTTCGCTGTGACGGCGTTGGCCTCTGAACCGCCGCCCGGCCTCATCGCGGTTGTCAACGTATCCGGCGGACGCGGGAGACCGCGGGACTACGTCAATCACAACGAGGACGGCCTCGTAGCCGCTTTTGCCGAGTTCGGCACAACCGCCCGTATTCCGGCGCTTTGGCTCTACTCCGTGACCGACCGGTTCTTCTGGCCGGCACTGGTGGAACGGATGTTCACCGCCTATGCGGACGCAGGCGCGCCCGTGCGTCTGGACTGGACCGGCCCTCTGTGGTTCTCCAACGACGGCCATCGCCTTATGAGCCTCGGCGGGCGTGAGCTTTGGCGCCCACGCATCAGCGCCTTCCTCAAAGCGATTGGCGCGCCGAGTTGGGACCAGGATCCGGGCGATGCGGCGGTCGTATTCGTGCGCCCTCCCGAAAGTCTGAAGAGGAAGGGCCGATGGCAATGGCTTCGTTATCTCGCAACCGCGGGGCACAAGGCGTTTGCCGTTGGAGTTGACGGGAAGTTCAGCTGGTCAGGCGCGCAAGAGAGCCTCGACCGCGCAAAGGGCAGGGCACTGAAACGGTGCAACGCGCGGGGAGGTCCGTGTCGCATTGTCTCCGTAAACGGCCGCGACGCATCGTAACACCGTATCTTTCGCACCAACCGGCTGGGCATGAATCCGGCCGGAGGCCGGCCGGCTGCGCAGCAAGGGTCGGCTGGAATCGACGCCTGCCGCCTACTCGCAGACGATCCCGTCGCCGTCCCGGTCCCACATGAAGGGGTACGCCAGATGGCCGCGGCGGACCGGGGCGATCCCGTGGCGGCGCGCTTCCTGGCAGGTGATCCGGCCGTTGCCGTTGTCGTCCCAGCGTCGGAGGGCTTCTCGGGAGGGAGGGCGGCTCGTCCGGGAAGGCGGCCGGTTCACACGGGGCGGAGGGTCCGGCGCGGACGGTCGGCTCACGAAAACCATTTCCGTGGAGTTGCAGCCGGAGAGCACGCGGTCCAGGGCGGCGGCTTCCCGGCGGTCCACGGTGAGCCCGTACTTGCGCCGGACGTCCAGGACCCGGCCGGCGAACCAGCAACGGTTCATCGGGGGCAGCCACTCGGCGGCGTCATGAGCGCATTTCCCCTTTCGTCCGCACCGGTTGACCTCCGGCGCTGCGAGAGTGAGGTTCAGGAGGTCGCGGGCAAAGGCTCTCTTCGTGGCGGAGTCCGCCCGGCAGAGTCCGCTGTCGTGCGCTTCGGACCTGGCTACGACGTGCTCGATGTCCGTCATGCGGCGGCTGGAGAAGTAGCGGCCGGTGTACGGGCCGTAGATCCTGCCTCCCATTTGAGTGATGATCCGAAGCTCCACCGCCTGCGGGTAGGGATAGTCCTTGGACCGGTACGGAGCGCAGCGGTGCTCCGGGGCAACCGCCAGGCCGCGCCACTCCTCGGCGCCTGGACCATGCGCTGCAACGCCCAGGCCGAGGCAACCGGCGAACAGAACGCAACGGAGAACGAACCGGCTTCGATTCATGGCGCCTCCTTCATGCAGATGGCGGCAGAAGCAGGATGCACTCGGGGTTGCCGCCGAGGTCCTGTCTAGCACGTCCTGCCGTTGCGGTTGAGCCGCCGGCCCGCGTCCGGTTCAGTGCAGGGATTCGTCGTCGACCGCCGGGGCCCAGGTGCGCATGGAGCGGGCGGCGAGGGCCATCCAGTCTTCCCTTGAGTGTCCGAGCCTGGCGTTCAGGCGATCACATAGTTGTTCGGCGGAGGCTACCGTCAAGGCAACGAGGGCCGTGGGCACGTAGCCCTGCAGGCCCTCGAAGATGATGCGGATCTGCTGCGGCTCTTCGCCCAGCTCGTAGCTTGGGCAGAACGCGTAGTTCGGGTCGTCGGGCAGGTTCTGTGCGGTCATGGCGATGCTCCTCGGTTGAGTGAAGCCCGCCGCCGGCAGGCCGGCGGTACGTAGCCCCGGCGGGCCGGCAGCGGGTGGACGGCGGCCGGCCGGCTCCCCCGCTGCGGGCGGCGAGCCGGCGATACGGATGATGGGATGGGCTCAGGCGGCGAGCGGCCAGCGTTGGATGACGCGTTCGAGGAGATCGGGGCCCGGGACGAAGACGCGCATGCGCCACGAGATGATCTCGACGGCGCAGCCCATGCGCTTCAGGACCTCGGTGTCGGAATCCACGGGTCCCTCGATCTCGACCCGGTCGGCGCCCATGATGCGGCGGCGCGCGAGGCGCCAGCCGTTGGCGAGGCCGAGCGCGGTGCCGCGTCCCATGATCTCCTCGAAGGCCTCGGCGCCGGTCATGGCAAGACCGCCCGCGAGGCCGAAGGCCGAACGCACGGCGCGGACCTGCCCGGCGTCGAGCACGCGCCCGATGAGCGCCTCGCCGTCGTCGGTCAGAAGACGCCGCACCCGCATGTTCTCGGAGGGCAGGCGGTCCCAGACCGGCAGCAGGAGCCCCGCCGCGAGCCAGAACCGCGATTCCTTGTGGGACGGGAGGCCCTTGATCTCGGCGTCCCAGAGAGCGCGCCACTCGGTCTCGGCGGCCTTCCGCCAGTTCGAGGCGTCGAGTTCGGCCCTGATCATCGGGTCCCGGGCGGCGGGACGCAGGAGCCGGACGCGCTCCTGCACGCCGCCGTCGTCGAACATGCGGGACGGCGCCGGGAGCACGACCGCGGCGCGGTCCGACCTGTCGTTGACCATCAGGACCGGAACGCCGTCCGTCTGTGCGCCGATCGCGAAGGCTTCGTCCGCGGAGGTGGGTTCCAGCCTGTCGCGGCGCACGATCTCGACCAGCTCGGTGGCCGCTCCGGCGCCCGGATGCTCGTACATCGCCTCCCGGCCGGCAACGGACAGGGAATCGGCCCGCACGGTCTCGACGCCGACCTCGTAGGTTCCCGCCTCCATGGCCTGCTCGATGCCCGCGGCGATGCGGTCCTCCAGTTCCGCGAAGAGCTGGTTCTGCTCGTCGATGGGCAGGGCCAGGAGCCTGTTCAGGAAGCGCGGCATGGGCGGCAGGTCCTCCTTGAGTGCGCCTTCCCAGGTGAGCTTCAGCCCGGTGGCGTCCTCGAAGCGCCCCAGGGACCAGCCGGAGATGTCGCCGCGCCAGAGTGCGAGGTAGAACCGCCGCAAGGCCGCCCTGGCGTAGACGCTTTCGAGGTTGTCGCTCTCGCGGAAGAGCGTAGCGTCGCTGCCGCCCATGGCGGTCTGGGAATCGCGCTGCCCGCGGGTGATGGCGCCCAGGCTGTCGAGCCGCCGCGCGATGGTGGCGATGAACCTGCGCTCGCCCTTCACGTTTGTGGTGACCGGTCGGAAGAGGGGCGCCGAGGCCTGGTGCGTCCGGTGGGTGCGGCCCAGCCCCTGGATGGCCTGGT
>JAPPNE010000093.1 GCA_028818775.1 Deltaproteobacteria bacterium
GCATCGACATCCGCACCTGGGAGATCAACGCCGGCATCGCGGTGATGGCGGTGGACTCGGAAACCGGCAGGGTGCGCTGCCTGAGCTACGTCTCCTCGGCCGACATCGGCCAGGCCATGCACCCGCTCCGGTGCGAGGGCCAGGAGCAGGGCTCTGTCATGTTCGGCATGGGCAACTCCCTCACCGAGGAGCAAGTGTTCGACGGCGCGCTGCTGCTCAACCCCAGCGCCATCGACTACGCGCTGCCGCGCTTCAAGGACCTGCCGGCGGTGTTCGATTCCGTCCTCATCGAGAACGGCGACGGCCCCGGCCCCTTCGGCAGCAAGGGCATGGCGGAGGGCGGCCTCGCCCCGGTGGCGCCCGCCATCGCCGCGGCCCTGCGCAACGCCGTGGGCGTGGTGGTGCGCGACCTGCCCATGAGCCCCGAGCGGGTGTACCGGCTGATGGAAGGCGGGAGTTTGAGACAAGACTAGAGAACGTCATTCCCGCGGAAGCTTGCCCTCGACCCCGATCGGGGGCGGGAATCCAGGGGTGGGGAGGGGATCGCAAGAGGCACACCGCATGACAACGACCGAACAAGCCACCACTGACATCGGGGCAAAGGTCATCGCCGCCCTCGAAGAACTCGGCGTCAGCTACGAACTCGTGCAGATCGACCCGGAGTTCGCCGATACCGCGGCATTCTGCGAAAAGTACGGCTTCCCGATGGAGACCAGCGGCAACACCATCATCGTGGCGTCCAAGCGCGGCGAGAAGAAGTACTGCGCTTGCATCGTGCAAGCTACCGCGCGGCTCGACGTGAACAAGACCGTCAAGCGGCTCATGGGGGTGTCGCGGGCGTCCTTCGCGTCCGCCGAGGAAACCATGGATCTCACCAGGATGATGATCGGCGGCGTCACCGCGTTCGCGTTGCCGGCGGGCCTGCCGGTGTATGCGGACCCGAACCTGTTGTCGCAAGAGTACGTCATCCTCGGCTCGGGGAGCCGCTCGTCCAAGCTCAAGATCGCCCCGAAAGACCTCCGCAAGGTGCCCGGCGCTCAGTTCATCGACGGACTGACGATGTAGCGCCACCCGAACCGGTCGGTTCGTGTGGGCTCAAACCGTCATCCGTTTGGCGTTCGCGGCGAGAAACGCTAAACTGTGGAAATGGCCCAACCACGAACCACTTTTGCCAAGCGGCAACGGGAACGCGCGAAGCAGGAGAAGAAAGAGGAAAAGGCCAGGCGGCGCGCCGAACGCAAGGAAGCCCGGCAAGACCGTCCGGAACGCGGCGATGATATCGATCCCGACATCGCGGATATCGTCCCCGGTCCGCAACCTCGTATAGAGGACCTCTAATCCTGCGTCGGCCATCCAGTCGTCTGCCAATCCCTCATCTTCGGTTCACTACCGGTATCGACGCCGGTAGCGGCGTGGCGAGCAGTTGCGACCGAGGCCTCTGCGGTCGTTTGACACATACGCCGGATGCGGCTAAAGTCCCTCCTTGTTAAAGCTGTGTTCCAGCCTAGTCTTCCCGTCGAAGCTCTAGTCCAAAGCAAAAACTCACCACGTGCGTGAAAGACGCATGTTCTTGCCCAAGGCGGCGATCCCAGGGTCGAACAGACTGGTTTTCTTTTGTCTCAACCATTGGAGAGAAACATGAGTCAGAAATTGTACGTGGGCGGTTTGCCCTATTCGGTAACGGATGGCCAGCTCGAGGAAATTTTCACCGAGCACGGGACGGTGGAGTCCGCCACGGTCATCGCGGACAAATTCACCGGCCAGTCGCGCGGCTTCGGTTTCGTGGAGATGAGCTCCAGCGAAGAGTGCCAGAAGGCCATCGACGCTCTCAACGGAACGGATCTCCAGGGCCGGACGCTGACCGTGAACGAGGCACGTCCGCAGGAGCGAAGGTCCGGTTTCGGCAACTCGGGGGGCGGCGGCAACAGACGGTCGGGCGGAGGCAGACCAAGCCGCTGGTAACAGAAGTACGTTCCCACTGACCAACCAATCGAACTTGGCGGTCCCGTAACGGGACGGTGACCGCCAAGTTTTCAAAAACTCGAACCCCCGGCTGAAAGGTGTCACATCGACCGTCAGCCATTCTCCCGAGACCCACTTCCACGCAAAGAAATCATTTTATGTCAAACTCAGACTCCGCATCGTTCGACACATTCGGTCTTTCCGATCCACTGCTCAAGGATCTCGCCAGGATCGGTTTCGTTTCCCCCACTCCCATACAGGCAAAGGCCCTTCCCCCGGCACTCGAAGGCCGCGATGTCCTCGGCTGCGCGCAGACCGGCACGGGCAAGACCGCGGCGTTCGTGATCCCCATGGTGGAGCGGCTCGCGGGCTCGCCCGAGGGCCCGCCACGCGGCTTGATCCTGGCGCCGACCCGTGAGCTGGCGTTCCAGATCCAGGAGACCATCGACGATCTCGGACGTTCGCTGCGGGTCTACGCCACCACGGTGGTGGGCGGCGCCGACATGCAGGCCCAGCTACGCGGCCTCAAGCAGCACCCCGAGATCATCGTGGCCACGCCGGGCCGGCTGCTGGATCTCATGTGGGACGGACACCTCGACCTGAGAGATGTGGAAGTGGTGGTGCTGGACGAGGCCGACCGCATGCTCGACATGGGCTTCGCCGATCAACTGAACCAGGTCATCGACGCGCTGCCGCCCGAACGCCAGAGCTTCCTCTATTCCGCCACCCTGCCCACGGACCTGCGGGAGCTGGTGCGCATGTCGCTGCGGGACCCGTTCAAGGCCGTGGTCGCCAAGCCCGCCACACCCGCGGACGGCGTCACCCACACGCTTCACAACACCACGCCGGCGGCCAAGACGTCGCTGCTGCTGTCGCTCCTCAAGGACAACGACGAATCCGTGCTGGTGTTCACCCGCACCAAGAGCCGCGCCGACCTCATCGCCGACACCCTGCGGCACAGTGGCCATCGCGCCGCCGAGATCCACGGCAACCTGTCGCTGGAGCGGCGCCGCGCCGCCCTGGAAGGGTTCCGCCGAGGACGCCACCGCATCCTCGTGGCCACCGACATCGCCGCCCGCGGCCTCGACATCGACAACATCGGCCACGTCATCAACTACGACCTCCCCTACACGCCGGAAGACTACGTCCACCGCATCGGCCGCACCGCGCGCATGACCGCCGTCGGCCGGGCCACGAGCTTCGCCACAGCCGCCGACAGCAAATCCGTCGTGGCCATCGAAAAGATCCTCGGCCAGTCCATCCCGCGGCCGGCGGGAGGACAGCCGGACAAGCGGCGCCGGAGCCGCGCGGCCGGCCCGGAAACCGTCGAAGCCAAGTCCGCGCGTCCGGCCGGCAAACGCCGCCGGCCGCGCAAACGCTCCGGTCAGCCGAGCGCACACGTTGAGCAACGCGTGGAAGCCACAACGCTCCAGGCCGCGCCTACTACCGACCGGCCTTGACCTAGTACGTTGGATCTACGCACTGGCGAAAACCCGCGAGGAACGATGGAGACCTCTGACGCGATAAACGGACTTCCATGGGCTCAGATGGCTGTTGCCGGAACACAAGCCCTAATTGCACTTACGTTGGTGGTTTTGACGTGGAAACACCACTCCACCCAGATGCGAACCCAGCGTGCTTTGAAAGTGCATGATTGGGGAAACGAGTGCATTGATGCTCTTGCGGAAGCCGATCATTTCTGCTTGTTGGGTCCCGCGGTTGGCGAAGATACCTCGTATGAAGAGAAAAGGATCGGGCTTCTGCGACGTCTATCTGCTCTAATCGATCGCGGCCGAATGTTCTTCGAAAACGAGGATCGGCAACGTTGGGGACAGGACAAACTGCCGGCCTACCAAGGATTTCGTCCCAAGATCCTCGACCCGTTGGTTGCGGCGTATCTAGCCATAGACGCGCTAGGTGAGCAGGTCGGACCACCCGACACCGAAAGAAAAGAACGATTGCTTGGCTGGCGCCGCTACTTCGTATCTCTCCTTCAGATCGAAATAAATCCGGAATGGTTGAAGAAAGCGACGAAGTACACGGAAGATAGTGGAGGGGGTGCTGGCTATCCCATCGACCAGAATTCGAAAGCACCGTCTGAAATTTGAGTGCAGTCACAGATTCATACGAGCCAGTCTTGGCCTCCGACTAAGTCGCGTCGATGGCACGATCCTAGCCAAGGAGACCCTATGGAACACCCCGCAAGACCCATCAACGTTACCGTAAACGGCACGGCGCGTGCGGCCAAGGTGGAACCGCGGCTGCTGCTGGTGCATTTCCTGCGCGAGCACCTGGGGCTTACCGGCACCCACGTGGGCTGCGACACGAGCCAGTGCGGCGCGTGCACAGTGCATCTCAACGGCGCCGCGGTGAAGTCCTGCACGGTGCTGACGGTGCAGGCAGACGGCGCCGAGGTCACGACCATCGAGGGGCTGGCCGACGGATCCACCTTGCACCCCATCCAGGCCGCCTTCCAGGAAGAGCATGGCCTTCAGTGCGGCTATTGCACGCCGGGTATGGTGATGACCGCCGCGCACCTGCTGGAGACCCAGCCGGACGCGGACGACGACGCCATCAAACACGCCCTGGAAGGCAACTTGTGCCGCTGCACGGGTTACGTGAACATCGTCAAGGCCATCCGCACGGCGGCCCAGCAACTGAGGTAACAGCATGCATCCAGCCAGCTTCGGATACGACGCGCCGGACTCCCTGGAGGAGGCCTTCGGCCTTTTACGGCAACACGGTGAGGACGCCAAGCTCCTGGCCGGAGGACACAGTCTGCTGCCGGCCATGAAGCTCCGTCTGACCCAGCCCGAGGTGCTCATCGACCTGAGCCGGATTCCCGGGCTGAGCGGCATCCGGCAGGACGGGGACGTGCTGGTCATCGGCGCGCTCACGACACACACCGACGTATCCACGTCGGAGACCGTCCGCAGCCTTCTGCCGGGTCTGGCGGACACCGCCTCGGTCATCGGCGACTTGCAGGTGCGCAACCGCGGCACCATGGGCGGCAGCGTCGCCCATGCCGATCCCGGCGCGGACCTGCCGGTGACCCTCACGGCGCTGGACGCGGCGTTCACGCTAACCTCGTCCGAGGGCGACCGCATGGTGGCGGCGGACGACTTCTTCGTGGACTTCTTCACCACCGCGCTGGAGCCCAACGAGATCCTCACGGCCATCCGGATCCCGCTGCCGTCCGCATCCGCGCGAACGGCCTACGCCAAGCTGCCGCACCCGGCCTCGGGGTACGTGGTGGTGAGCGCGGCCGCAACGCTGACCATCGACGGCGCCAGCGCCTGCACCGGCGCTCGGGTGGTGCTGGGAGGTGTGGGCGGAACGCCGCACCGGGCCACGGCGACCGAAGCCGCCCTGGAAGGACAAGCGCTTACGCGGGAGGTGATCGCGGGGGCAGCCGAACGGGCCGCGCAAGGGATCGATCCGCATGCGGACTCCTTTGCCAATGAGGAATACAAACGCCACATGGCAGTGGTTTACGCGCGCCGCGCCATCGAAGCCGCGGCGGCGCGGAGTTGAGCGCCGCAAGATACAGCCAGACTGGTCTCGGTCCTTTCAAACGGAATGTGGGGGAGACATGAAGGTGACCAAGGACGACTTGGCAGGCGGGATAGGGCCGCAGGCCAGATCCGACAGGCCGAAGTTCAAGCGCCGCATGCGTTTCCATCAAAGTTGGTACCGAGCCTCCGTGCTCGGGGTCGACTATGGGGAGACCCTGAAAGACGGGAAACGACGCCCATACGGAAACCTGCTTGCTGAGAGGGCGGCGAAGGATGGGAAGAATTTCCTGACCCCGAAGATCCATGATGTGGTGAAAAAACGGGTAGAAGAGCGTGGCAACACAAGCGTGGGCGACCCTTCCCGCCTTTGTCGGAACATGCTGTCAAGCCAACCGATGTGCTTCAACCTTTTTGGCGAACTCGCGTGCGACCACGAGTTGGCCTCCAAGCTGGTCCGTGCGTCGTGGGGCCGTAAACTCGCCACCCTTTGGGGCAGCGATCAGATAGCGGTCACAGTAACCGACGTGCGTTTCGAGTGGGCTCCGGCGCAAAGGGAGAAATTCCTCAAAGACCGGACGGCGTTCGATGCCTTCATCGAGTATCGGACCGAAGCAGGCGAAAACGGCTTCATCGCGGTCGAGACCAAGCTGACGGAGCCGTTCTCGCAGAAGGAATACAACCTCTGCGACAAGAACTACTCGAAGTGGATGACGCCAAAGAGCCCGTGGGGCGACGACGCCAACTGCGCTAAGCTAAAGGCAGCGAAGTATAATCAACTCACGCGCAACCATCTGCTTGCCTGGGCTTTACTCGACCGCAAGAAGTACGCGCACGGCAGTGTCGCCGTGGTGCACCATCCAAAGGATAAGCACTGCCGTGAGACGGTCGAGGGGTATCGCAACTCGGTGCCCCACGAGACACGGCTCCCCGTATGGCGCATCAATCTAGGGGGGCTGATCGATTCATGGCAAGGCGTGTCCAGGGCAGCCTGGATCCGGAAGTTCGAGGAGCGTTACCTCGCCCTCGACAAGAGCAACTCGGCTTGGGAGACTCTGGAAGCCCGACAGGTGTAGCGATGCCGAAGCACCGCCCGTTGACAGATCGAAACGGCGGCCACCCACCAGTCTATAGAGGATCATTCATGAGCACAGAGCAAAGCAGCCCCAACAGCCTCATCGGCGCTTCCATCCGCCGGGTCGAGGACCCGCCCCTGCTCACCGGCCAGGGATGCTACGTGGACGACGTGAAGCTGCCGGGCATCCTGCACGTGGCGATTCACCGGAGCACCCACCCTCACGCCCGCATCGTGTCCATCGACACGAGCGAGGCCGCGGCCATGCCCGGGGTGGTTTGCGTGATGACCGGCGACGACACCGGCGACCTGGCGCTGCGGGCGCCCATGCTGACGCCGGACATGAACATGCCGGAGCACCCGGTGCTGGCGCGGGACGCGGTGCACGCGGTGGGCGCGCCGATCGCGGCGGTGGTGGCCGAGAGCCGCGCCCTGGCGGAGGACGCCGCCGCCGCCATCGGGGTGACTTACGATCCCCTGCCCGTGGTCACCGACGCCGAGGCCGCGCTGGAGGACGGCTCGCCGCTGGCCCACGAGGAGCTAGGCACCAACCACTGCTACACCATGAAGAAGGAGAACGGCGACGTCGACAAGGCGTTCGCCGAGGCCGACCACGTCTGCCGCCTCCACATGAAGAGCCCGCGACTCGTCGCCATGTCCATGGAGGCTCGGGGGGTGCTGGCGAACCCGGACCCCATCCGAGACGAGCTTACGGTATGGATGTCGACACAAGGACCGCACCGGTCCCGGGCCGACCTGGCCAACTCGTTGGGTTTTCCCGAGAACCGCATCCACGTCATCGCGCCGGACGTGGGCGGTGGCTTCGGCAGCAAGGGTTGCGTCTACCGGGAGGACGTTCTGGTGTGCCACCTGGCCCAGAAATTGAACCGGCCCGTCAAGTGGATGGCCACTCGCAGCGAGGACTTCCTCACCACCTGCCAGGGACGCGACCAGGCCATGACCTCAGAGCTAGCCCTGAGCAAGGACGGCAGGATGCTGGGCCTCAAGATCCGGGTGGTGGCGAACCTGGGCGCCTACCTGCACTCCGCCACCGCCGGACCGCCCCAGCGCATGCTGGTCATGGCGCCCGGCTGCTACCAGATCCAGGACGTGCGGGTGGAGATCGTCTCCGCCTTCACCAACACCGTGCCGACGGGGCCGTACCGGGGCGCCGGGCGGCCCGAGTCGGTGCTCAACATCGAGCGGCTGGCGGACAAGGCCGCGCGCGACCTGGGCATGGACCCCCTGGAGCTTCGCCGCAAAAACTACATCCAGCCGGATCAATTCCCCTACCGCACCGGCGTGAACGTGGTGTACGACTCGGGAGACTACGAGAAGTCGCTCGACGAGGCGCTGAGGCTGTCCGACTACGACCGGCTCATCCGCGTGCGCGACGAGGCGCGGGAACGGGGCGAACTGGTGGGAGTCGGCGTCTCCACCTTCGTGGAGCCCAGCGGCGGCGCCGGGTTCGAGAGCGGCGCCGTGCGAGTGGACCGCACCGGCGCGGTCACGGTGCTGACCGGCTCCAGCTCCCACGGACAGGGGCACGAGACCGTATGGGCCCAGGTAGCGGCGGATCTGCTCAAGGTGCCCATGGAAAGCGTGGTGGTGCGCCACGGCGACACCATCGCCATTCAGCAGGGCACCGGCACCTTCGGCAGCCGCAGCGCGGTGATGGGCGGCGGCGCCCTTGCCACCGCCGCCGAACGCCTGGTCGCCAAGGCCAAGGCCATCGCCGGCAACCTCATGGAAGCCTCGCCCGACGACGTCGTCCAGGTCGAGGGCGGGTTCGCCGTGGCCGGCGTGCCGGAACGGAGCGTGACCTGGCGCCAGGTGGCCGGCGCGGCCCACGCCAAGGGCACCCCGCCGGGAATGGACCCCGGCCTCCACGAGATCGCCTTCTTCGACCCCAACCGCGAGGCCTGGGGCTTCGGCGCCCACGTGGCGCTGGTGCGCATCGACGCCGACACCGGAACGTTGACCATCGAGAAGCTCGTGCTGGTGGACGACATCGGCGTGGTCCTCAACCCCATGATCGTCGAGGCCCAGGTCCACGGCGGCCTGGCGCAGGGCCTCGGCGAAGCCCTGTGCGAGCACATGGTCTTCGACGAGGACGGCCAGCCCCGCACCGGCACCCTCATGGACTACGCCGTGCCGCGAGCCAGCACCATGCCGCCCCTGATCCTCGGCGAGACCGAAACCCCCAACCCCTTCAACCCGCTGGGCGTCAAGGGTGTCGGCGAAGCCGGCACCAACGGCGCCCCGCCGGCGGTGGCCAACGCCGTCATGGACGCGCTGGCGCCGTTGGGTATTGACCACATCGACATGCCCTACACCGCGCCCAAGTTGTGGAGGGCGATTCGAGAGGCGCGGAGAAGCTAGCGGCCAGGCTCGGGCATGAAGCTCAATCATCTCCAGGTATCGACGCATGACGTGGACGCTTCCACCGCGTTCTACGAGCGATTCTTCGGCTTCAAAAAGGGTTGGGAAGCGGACGGCGAAACGTTCCTTGTGCGCGAAGCGGACGAGGACGGGTTTCTCCTTGCCCTCAGGCCCGTCGAACAAGGGCCAGAACCTCCCGAGTGGCTCCATTTCGGGTTCACCGTGGACACCATCGCGGAAGTGAAGGAACGGCACGCCGTTCTTGAAGCGGCCGGGATCGCATTCGCAATGGCCATTCTCGACCGGAATGACATGGCCGTCTTCTACGCGCTTGACCCCGGATCAGGGAACCGCGTCGAGGTGGGCTGCTGGTCTCCGGCCTGAAGCCAGCTCGTATTTCCCAAACGCTTAGGTTGTGCTATCTTGATCCATGCCGACAGCCCTCCGCTTCGGTGGCATGCGTGTGGTCGTTTATCCAAACGACCACCGCCCCGCGCACGTTCACGTGGTCAGGGCGGGGAAAGAAGCCGTGTTCATACTGCACTGCCCAAGTGGTCCGCCGGAGTTGCGCGCCAGCTACGGTTTCGGACATCGGGAGGTGAACCGCATCAACGAGAGTCTGACTCAGGCCCTGCAAACACTGTGCGAGGAATGGAGAAAAATCCATGGCCGTTACTGAAGCGGAATTCGAGAAAGCACAAACGCAGGCACGAGTTGAGCGTGATGCCGGCCATGTCCACGCCGCCCGATTCGACCGGCGCAGGAGACGCGTGATCGTGCGGCTTAACACCGGTGTGGAACTGACTTTTCCCGCTGCACTGGCAGAAGGACTGGCCGGGGCGTCGCCCGATGAACTCGCTGAGATCGAGATCAGCCCCACCGGTTTGGGCCTGCACTGGCCCCGACTCGATGCCGATCTCTACGTACCGACCTTGTTGCAGGGCGTCTTCGGCTCCAGAAACTGGATGGCGTCACACATGGGTGCGGCCGGCGGTAGAAGCCGCTCGCTGGCCAAAGCAGCAGCGGCGAGGGAGAACGGCCGCAAGGGCGGGCGCCCGCGCCGTGGCGCCAAGGCTAGTCCTTGAGAGCTTGCGGCTTGGCGATGCCGAGATCGTCTGTAAGCCCACCTTCCAGGGCCGCCTGATCGGCTGGCGATAGGGGCCGCTCCACTGCCTCGGTGAGCGCGTTCAATTCCTCTTCGCTCATCATTTCCTTGAGGATGCCCAATCTGCGCCGGCTTTTCCGCTGTACTTCATCGGGCTTCTTCAACACCATCCTCCCGGCGCTGATCACACCCCGCCAAACCCCTGGTCCTGCGCCTCTCCCACCAGCCACGGGTCGTTGATCTCGGTGGTGGGGGGCTCGCCCTGGAGCACGCGCACCACTTCGCGGGCGGCGTGGGTCTGGCAGTCGACGTAGGACTCGTTGG
>JAPPNE010000094.1 GCA_028818775.1 Deltaproteobacteria bacterium
GGCCGCGCACGGTCTCCAGCAGGCAGGTCACGTAAGCTTCGTAGTCGCTCCGGGACACGGTGGCACATTCCCCCATGGTCCCGAGCACCATGATGCCGGCGACGCCGTCCCGCACCAGGCTCTCCGCCAGCCGGGCGGTCTCGTCCAGGTCCACGGTGTCCACGGCCTCCAGGCTGTCGGCGCCTTCCTTGGCCGGCGTCGGCATGATCGCCAGCACTCCTTGCACGTCCTTGGCTTCGAGCATTTTGTCCTCCTTGCATCGGTGGCTGGGCGGTCGCCTGGGCGGTCCGTCAGACCCATATCAGGTCCTGGACCACGAGTGGCAGACGGTCAGTCTATCCTGCCGCTTCGCCGGGGTTCAAGCGCGGTTCGACGCCATGAGCATCCACGGTCCTCACCCGACGACGCCATCCGCGTGGCGACACCACTTGATGCCTGAGCGAGCGCGGAACGGAACAGCGATGTTCGACCGACAGGGTGTGATTCTGGTTTCGTTCGGGGAACCGGGTGTGCTAGCTGTTTGTCTATGGAACCCTCGGATGTGAGCAACGGAAGAGACAATCCTGGCGGCCTCCAGATGGCGCCCGACGTCATGCTCGACCTTGCGCGCAAGGCGGCGGAGATCCTGGTGGATCGCATCGACGGCCTGCCCGCGGACAACGCCTGGGACGGCGACTTTCAGCAGGCGCTCGAAGCCAAGCTGAAGGAGGATCCGCCCGAGGCCGGCCGGCCGGCCGGGGAGGTGATTGAGTGGGTCGCGCGCGAGGTGCTTCCGTTCGCGACGCGCCTGGATCACCCGCGTTGCTTCGCGTTCATCCCGTCGTCGCCTACCTGGCCGGGGATCGTGGCGGATTTCATGGCCGCCGGGTACAACTTCAACCAATGTACCTGGCTGGTGGCGAGCGGTCCGAGCGCCGTCGAGCTGGTTGTCATCGACTGGTTGAAGCGCTGGCTCGGCTACCCGGAGAGCGCCGGAGGGCTTCTGACGAGCGGGGGCTCGGCGGCGAGCGTGGATGCCTTCGTCGCCGCCCGGGAAGCCGCGGGCAACCCCGAGCGCGCCACCGTGTACATGAGCGACCAGAGCCATAGTGCGCACATCCGGGCGGCCAGGATCGTCGGCGTCCGGCCGGAGTGCATACGGCTGCTTTCCACCGATGAACGCTTCCGCCTGGACATGGACGCGCTCGCTCGGGCCGTGGCCGACGACCGCGCCGCGGGTTTCAACCCCATCGCCGTGTGTGCCAATGCCGGAGCCAGCAGCACCGGGGCCATCGACCCGCTCGGAGCCATGGCCGACTACTGCGAGGCGGAAGGCATCTGGCTGCACGCGGACGCGGCGTATGGTGGCTTCGCGGTGGTGACCGAGAAGGGCAAGGATCTCTTGCGGGGCATCGAGCGCGCCGACTCGGTGAACGTGGATGCGCACAAGTGGTTCTTCCAGCCGTACGAGGTGGGGGGGCTTCTGGTGAAGGATGCCTCGACACTGGAGAGGGCGTTCGAGGTGCATCACGACGTGCTTCAGGACACCATATGGGGCGCCAACCACCCCAACTTCTCGGACCGCGGCCTGCAGTTGAGCCGTTCGGCTCGTGCGTTGAAGATCTGGATGTCGGTGCAGACCTTCGGGATGGCCGCGTTCCGCCAGGCCATAGCCAACGGTATGGAGCTGGCGGCCCGGGCCGACGAGTATGTCCGGGAGAGCCCCATGCTCGAGACGCTCAACCCCGCGTCGCTGGGAATCGTATGCTTCCGGGTGAATCCCACCGGCCGCGACCTCGACGAGGAGGCGCTCGAAAAGGTCAACCGGAACGTGCTTGCGCGCGTCTTCTGGGAGGACCGCGCGCTCATTTCATCGACGACGCTGGCGAAGAAGTTCTCGCTCAGGCTCTGCATCATCAACCACAACACCACCTGGGACGATGTGCGCGAGACCCTGGAGGCCATCGAAAGGTTCGGGGCCGAGGCGTTGCAGAACCGATGACAAGCAAGGTGGGACCGGCTTCATCAATGGACCCGTATCACAAAGGAGGGTGAAGATGGACGAGTCACGCCCGGCCGACAACTGGCGCATCGGCAAGGACAACACCGCGCTGATCGTCGTGGACATGCAGAACATGTGGGTGGACCCTCGCGGCACCCGCTACCTGCCGTCGTCGGAGGACATCATCCCGAAGATCCAGGACCTGCTCAAGGTGTGCCGCTCGTCGGACGTGCCGGTCGTCTACCTCTACACCACCAAGCGCAAGGACCTGGCGGACGTGGGCGTGTTCGCCGACCTGAAGCCGATGACTCACAACACCGACGATCCCTGGACCAACATCGAGGGGGCGCCCGGTGCCGAGATTCTGGAGAGCGTGAAACCCGAGCCCGACGAGATCACCATCAAGAAGTTCCGCTACAGCGGCTTCTACGGCACCAACCTGGAGAACGTGCTGCGGCGCCTGGGCCGGGACACCATCGCCATCACCGGGGTCGCCACCAACGTGTGCTGCGACAGCACCGCACGGGACGGCGCCATGCGCGACTTCAAGGTGCTGTTCCTGTCGGACTGCAACGCCTGCTTCTCGGACGAGGAACAGGCGGCGACGCTGCAGAACTTCGACAAGCACTTCGGCGTTGTGATGGACTCGGCGACCTTCCTGGAGAGGCTGCAGCAGGCCTGACGCGCGACACGACCGCTTCGGAGGGGACAGCAATGCCCGAGGCTCTCAGACTCTACGCCGGCACCCAGGCCGGCATGGTGATCCTGCGGGGAGTGGGGGACATCTGGACCTCCATGCGCGGCTCGCGGGAGTACCAGAGCTTCTTCCCGGACCAGGTGGTGGACTCGGTGTGGGGCTGCCGCGCCAACCCCGAGGTGGTCTACGCGGGGGTGACCCAGGACGGTCTCTACCGCACCCGTGACCAGGGGCGCCGCTGGCGGCGCGTGCTCGAGGGCGACATCCGCTGGGTCACGGTGGACCCGGCCGAGGACCGGGTGGTCTACGCCGGCACCGAGCCGGTGATGCTCTTCCGGAGCGAGGACGGCGGCGACTCCTGGGAGGAGCTGGAGGGCCTGCGCGCGCTGCCGCCGGAGGTGCAGCACCACTGGTGGTTTCCGTACCCGCCGCACCACGGCCACGTGCGCCACATCTACATCGACCCCGACAACACCGACACGATTTACCTGGCACTGGAGCACGGCGGCATCGTGCGCAGCTTCGACCGGGGCGAAACCTGGGAGGACGTGAGCGAGGGTATCGAGTACCCGGACGTGCACATGATCGTCCGCTCGCCCGAGAACTCCGCCGCCTTCTTCACCGCCACCTCCCGCGGGTTCTTCCGCGGTGACCCTCCCGAAGCCGGGTGGCAGCGCGCCGAGCAGGGCATGGAGAGCGACTACTTCCACGACGTGGTGATGCTGCCGGGCGACCCGCCGGCGCTGTTCCTGGCGGGCGGACACGGCTCGCCCCAGTACTGGGACCGCCCTACGGGCGCCGACGGCCGCATCTACCGGAGCGAGGATTCCGGCCGCACTTGGCGGCAGGTGGGCGCCGGGCTGCCGGTGACGCATCCCGGCATGTGCTGGCAACTGACCCGCGATCCCTACGACGGCGACGCGGTCATCGCAGCCTTCGGTGACGTGGCCCGAGGCCACACCGCTGGCCCGCCGGGGGAAGGGGACATCTACCGGACCCGCGACCGGGGCGATACCTGGGAGCGCATCGGACGGCAGAAACGCGGCACCCAGTTCCTCGGCCTGCCCGCCATCCGCGTGCTCTGGGCCGCGGCGGAGGCATGACCCGGCATGAGTTCCATCGGCGAGAACGCGTCACGGGTGGACGGACCGGCGAAGGTCACCGGCGCCGCCCAGTACACCGGCGACCTGGAGTTTCCGGGGCTCGTCCACGTCAAGGCGTTGCGGAGCGTCCATCCTCACGGGCGGCTGGTCTCCGTGGACGCGAGTGCGGCGGAAGCACTTCCGGGCGTCGTGGCGGTGCTCACCCGCGCGGACCTCTCACCGGGCAACTCCCACTTCGGACCCGTGGTCAAGGACCAGCCCATCGTGGCGGTGGACCGTGTACGCTACGCCGGCGAGGTGGTGGCGGCGGTGGCCGCCGAAGAGCCGGACATCGCCGAGGAAGCCCTGGACCTCATCCAGGTGGAATACGAGCCTCTGGAACCGGTGCTGGACCCCATCGGAGCCATGTCACCCGGCGCGCCGGTGCTGCACGAGTCTCGTGTGCAGTCCGAGAGCCGGCTCGACAAGGGCCATTACCACTACGAGGATCGGGGCAACGTGCTGACATCCTACAGCGTCGGGCGTGGCGATGTCGATGAAGGCTTCGCCTCCTCGGACCTGGTCTTCGAGGACACCTACACCACCCCCAAGATCCAGCACGGCCATCTGGAGCCCCACGTGGTCGCCGCCGCCTGGGACGCGGCGGGGAAGCTCACGGTCCATTCGGCCACGCAGAACCCCTCGTCCATCCGGGTCCAGCTCGCCGAGCTGTTCGAGCTGCCGCAGTCCATGGTGCGGGTGGTGGTGCCGTACGTCGGCGGCGGCTACGGCGGCAAGGTGCACCTGCGCCTGGAGCCCCTGGCCGCGGCACTGGCACGAAAGGCGCGCCGGCCGGTCCAGTGGAAGCTCACGCGCGAGGAAGTGTTCCTCACCGGCCACTGTCACGCGGCGGTGGTGCGCATCAAGACCGGCGTGAAGCGCGACGGCACCATCCTGGCCCGGCAGGTGGAGGCAGTCTACGATACCGGCGCCTACGCCTTGACCGGTCCCTCCACATCGCGCAACGGCGGCGAGGTGTCCGGCGGCCCCTACCGCATCCCGCACCAGCGCCTGACCTCGTACTGCGTCTACACCAATACGCCGCCCACCGGACCGTACCGGGGCTTCGGCGTGCCCCAGGTGTGCTGGGCCTACGAGGCGCAGATGGACGACATGGCGCGGCGGCTGGAGCTGGACCCGCTGGAGATGCGGCTCAGGAACCTGGTGTACGACGGTGACGTCTTCGTCACCGGCGACACTCTGGAGGCGGTGGGCCTGGAAGACTGTCTCAGGGCGGCGGCCGGGGCGGTGGAGTGGAGGGGCGGAGCGGAGCAGGCGCCGCGAGCGGCCGGGCCGCTGGTGCGCGGCAAGGGCCTGGCGGTGATGGTCAAGACCACCATGACCCCGTCTCACTCCTCCGCCGGCCTGCGGCTCAACGCCGACGGTTCGGCGACGCTGCTGTCCGGAAGCGTGGACATCGGCCAGGGAGTGCAGACGACCCTGGCGCAGATGGTGAGCGAGGTGCTGGGGCTACCACGAGAGCGGGTTTCGGTTACCCTGCCCGACACCGATGTGACTCCCTTTGACCAGTCCACCAGCTCCAGCCGCACGGTCTTCAGCATGGGCAACGCCGCCGTTGCCGCGGCCCGCCAGGTGGCCGATCAACTCCTGGAGATCGGCGCGGGCGAGCTGGAGGCCGACCCAGCGGACCTGGAGTTGCGCGACGGCCATGTGCAGGTGGCCGGGGTGCCCGACCGGCGCCTCGCCTTCGGCGACCTCTTCCGCGCCCGTTTCGGCGGCGCCGTGGGCAGCCTGTTCGGCAACGCCGGTTTCCAGAGCCGAGGGGGCGTCGATCCCGCCACCGGCAAGGGCAAGGGCAAGGCGTCGGCCTTCTTCTTTCTGTCCGCCTGCGCCGCCGAGGTGGAGGTGGACACCGAGACCGGCAAGGTGCGGGTGGTGCGCCTGGCCACCGCCGTGGACGCCGGCAAGGCCATCAATCCGCGCCAGTGCCACCTGCAGAACGAGGGCTCGATGCTCATGTCCCTGGGCTCATCGCTGTTCGAGGAGATGGTCTTCGACAACGGCCAGCCCATCAACTGCACCTTCCTGAGCTACCTTCCGCCGTCCATGCAGGACCACCCCGAAACCTTCACCTCGCTCCTGGTCGAGCACCCCCACCCGGACGGTCCCTTCGGCGCCAAGGGCATGGGCGAGGCCGCCCTCGGCCCCGTGGAACCCGCCATCGGCAACGCCGTGGCCAACGCGTTGGGCGGCGCCAGGGTGAAGGACCTGCCGCTCCGGCCGGAGCGGGTGTTGGAGGTGGTGCGGGGCGACGGATAGGGGCAGCACTAGGGCACGTTGTCGCGCTTGTTCTCCCGGCGGGCAAAGCCTTCAAAGAGGCCTTCGAGACGAGCCATGCGCTCCCGGAGCTCGCCGACTTCGTCCCTCTAGCCGCCCGCCTCCTTCAGGTACTCATCGAACCACGCCACGGACAGATCCATCAGGTGGCTCAGGTGCGGCTCCTTGTAGATGTCGTGATGGTTGACCTCCGGAATCACCACGTAGTCCCTGGGCTCGGGTGAGTTCTCGTACAGGTTCATCTGTTCCTCGAGGGGGGTGAGGGTGTCGAGCTCCGCGGAGACGTAGAGGGCGGGGCAGCCGATCTCGTGGGCGACGGTTTCGGGTTTGTATTCGATGATGGCGTCGGCGCATTCCAGGGGCATTTCCACCTCGCCCCGCTCCGGGTTGGCGGCCACGGTCTCCTTCCAGAACTCCCAGCCTTCGGGAGTCGTCTCCATGATGTGGTAGGGGTGGACGCGCCGCGACTGGCCGTTCAGCACCCGCTGGTTGCGGTCGTCGTCGAGTTCCTTCACGAACTCCTGCCACTCCCATTCGCGGCGCAGGCAACGGAGCCAGCGTTCGCCGTCGCCGACCCCGACGACGCTGACGATGCACCGGACCCGTTCATCGACGGCGGCGGCGTAGGCCGCGTGGGCGCCGCCGAAGCTGGTGCCCCAGATGGCGAGGCGATTCGGGTCCACCTCCGGGCGCACGCCCAGGCAGGTGAGGCCGTTGCGGATGTCCTCGATCTGTTCCAGCGGGATCAGACGATGGCGCGGCCCTTCGCTCTCGCCGAAGCCGCGGTAGTCGAAGCGGAGCGTCACGTACCCTTCGGCGGCCAGCCGTTCGGCTACCGCGGGCATCAGCGCCTCCTTGAGGCCGGCATAGCCCTGGCACAGGATGACGCCGGGATGGCGTTGCGACCTGTCGCGGGCATCGGGGATGGTGACGACCCCGGACAGGCCGTAGCCGGGGCCGCTGAAAAACCGGATCTTCTCTTCCATGATACCTCCTGAGCTGAGAGCGGCGTGTTCCGGGCCGCCCCGCGACCCTCACGGGTCACCGGCGTCCGAGGCGAGTCAGCCAACGGGTGGCGCCGACGTAAATGTGCTGTGTGCCCATGTTCACTACCACGATTCGGGCCAGATGAAAGGCGATCACCGCGGGCACGCCGATTCCCAACGCCTGCGCGGTGATGGCCATCTCCGCCAGGCCGCCCGGCGAGGTGGAGATGATCATGGTGGCGATGGGGAGCCGGAAGCCCCAGGACAGCGCCGCCGCCAGCACCACCGAGGCCGCCAGCACGAAGAACGAGTTGAGCAGGGCGAACGGGATGAACAGCTTGTAGCGCATGAAGAAGGCGCGTTCGTAGCGCGCCCCGAGCACCAGGCCGAACATGAGCTGGGCGAAGTTGGTCATCCACTCGGGCACCGCCGAGAGCTGGACGCCGTTCATGGTGAACGCGGCGCCGAAGAAGATGGGCATGAGCAGGTATCCGTTGTGCATGTGCAGGCGCTCGGAGCCTTCGCCGAGGACGAAGCCCGCCAGCAGCCAGGGCATCAGCACACCCACGTCCAGCGGCACCGTCGGGCGGTAATCGCCGGTCTCCAGCGGGATGCCGCCGTAGGTGAGCACGAAGGGGATCACCAGCACCAGGATGGAGACCCGCAGGCTGTGGGCCACGGCCACCGGGGCGATCTGCGCGCCGTAGCGGTGCGCCAGGTTGGCCATGGCCATGGCGCCGCCGGGGATGGAGGCGAAGAAGGTAGAGCGGGTCTCCACTCCCGATACCCGGCTCAGGATCACCGCCCCCAGGGCGGCGATGAGAAAGGTGGCCAGGGTGGCGAGCACGATGGGCAGCCAGTTGGCCGCCAGCGCCACCACCACCGGCGGGGTGAAGTAGAGCGATATGGCCGAGCCCAGCAGCACCTGGCCCATCTGCCGCGCGTACGGCGGCGAGTCCATGGCGACGCCCAGCAGGTTGAGCGCGGCCACCACCACCATGGGGCCGATCATCCAGGGAATGGGGAGGTCGAGGGCGTCGCACAGGTATCCCGCGGGAATGCCCACCGCCAGGGCGGTAAGGATGGCGGGAACCCGCGCGCGGAGATCGGCCACGCTCCGGCGCAACTCCGCCGTTGCGCGGGAGCCCAGGCTCGTGGGGGCCGGGCTCATGGACGGCGGCTAGGGCACGACGACGCGGCGCGCGTCATACGATGTTTCTTTCCCGTAGGGAGCGGATCTCCTCCGGGCCGTAGCCCAGCTCCGTCAGGGTCTCCTCGTTGTGCTCGCCCAGAGTCGGCGGGCGGAGCCGCAGGGTGACGGGAGTGTCCAGCAGGTTGAGACCGTTGCGCACCAGCTTGAACGGGCCGAACTCGGGATGGTCCACGTCGAGGAGCCGGTCCAGGTGCTTGACCTGCGGGTCCTCGAAGACCTCGGCGAAGTTGTTGAGGGGCGCGCACGGGACGTCCCGGGCGCGCAGCTCCTGAAGCCAGTGCTCGCGCGGCGCGGACTGCACCACCGCGCCGAAGGTCTCGGAGATGAAGTCGTAGTTCTTCGCCCGCGCCGGGCGGTCCTTGGTGCGCTCGTCGGTCTGAAAGTCCGGCCGCCCCATGACCTCGGTGACGCCGATCCAGAATTTCGGCGGATGGGACAGGTGGATGACGAAGGGCTTGCCGTCGCCCGCCACCAGCGCGTAGACGCCGGCGGTCTTGATGCGGCTGCGCATGCTCGGTACCTCGCCGCTGAAGAGGTACTGGGTCATGCTCAGTCCAAGGAAGCATATGGTGGACTCCAGCAGCGAGGTCTCCACCTTCTGGCCCACGCCGGTGCGTTCGCGTGCCGCCAGCGCCGCGAGCACGCCGTAGCAGCCGAAGATGCCGCCGAGGTGGTCGGAGAAGGCCGCTCCCGGCCCGTGGGGCTGTTCCACGTCGGTGAGGACGCTCAAGAGACCGGAAAGGGACTGTCCGATGGTGTCGTAGCCGGGCCGTTCCCGGTATGGGCCGTCCTGGCCGAAAGCGGAGATGGAGCAGTAGATGATGCGCGGGTTCATCTCCCGCACCACGTCGTAGCCGATGCCCAGCCGGTCCACCACGCCGGGGCGCAGGTTCTCGACGATGACGTCCGCGTCCCTGGCCAGCTTGAGGAACACCTCCCGGCCCTCGGGCGCCTTCATGTCCAGAGTGACGCTCTTCTTGTTGCGGTTGAGCGCGCAGAAGCTCGGGCTGTAGTCCTTGGGTTCCTTGTCCCAGGTGCGGAACGGGTCCCCCTTGCCGGGGGTCTCGATCTTGTAGACGTCGGCGCCCAGGTCGGCCAGCAGGAGCGACGCGTAGGGGCCGGCGATGTAGTTGGTGACGTCGAGGATCTTGATGCCTTCGAGTGCTGCGGGCATGGACGGCGACCTTTCCTGTCGGGGAGCGGGGCGCCGCCCGCGCTTCCCGAAGAGTGTTTCATTGGGATGGGGACCCGGAAGGACGCTAGCGGGTACGGTTGTACTCGTAGTCCTCGCGCTCGGTGGCGCCGGCGCGAAGCTCGGGCTTGAGCGGCGGTCGCGTGGTGTTCACCTGCGCATGCACGTCCAGGGCGGCCTGGTCCACCCAACGCTCGATGATCACCATCTTGTCCGGGTTCACCACGCTGCGGAACACCTCGAACTGCTCGCACCCCGGCTCCTCCATGACTTCCTCGCAACGGCCCCGGTACGCGTCGGCAAGCTCCGCGCCCTTCCCCTCGACGGCGTTGATGGTGACGATGAGTCTGAGTGACATTTGACCCTCCTTGTTGGTTATGAATGGGTTTAACCCGGTTCCGGCATCTCCGCCAGCAGCCGCCCGTAGCCGGGAACGGGCTGGCGCACGCCCAGGCGCATCTGCGTCTCCCAGCAGCGCGCCGGCGGGGCGTAGACCACGGGCACGCCCAGGTCCGCCTCCAGCGGCTCGATGATGTCCAGGGCTTTCCACGCCGACCCCAGCATGTAGAGGCATTCGCCGCCCGGATGCCGGGCGAACATCTCCATGAGCTGCCGGCGGAGCTCGGCGGCCGGCACCTTGGGGACGTCGGCGAACGGCACGTCGATGCCGTCCATGCCCAGCATCTCGAAGCCGGCGTCGGTGAGGTACCGGCGGAACAGGTCGTTCAGGTGCGCGGGAAAGTAGCTCGCGCCCACGATGCGCCGTACCCCCAGGGTGCGGAACGCGCACACGTGGTTCATCCCGGAGGTGAGCATCGGCACGCCGTAGCGCTCTTCCCAG
Source organism: Deltaproteobacteria bacterium (assembly GCA_028818775.1). NCBI lineage: Bacteria > Pseudomonadati > Myxococcota > Myxococcia > Deltaproteobacteria bacterium. The sequence continues at coordinate 10,351 of JAPPNE010000094.1, forward strand.
GAACGGATGGTGGCGCTCTCGCCCTCGTATCCCAGGAGCATGAACGGCGGCGCGCCGATGACCCGGATCAGGTCCGGCTTGAGCGCGGCGAGTTCCGCCGCCTTGGCCTCGTAGCCGGGCATGGCCGCCCGGAACTCGTCCTGGGTCCCCTGCGTGAACTCCATGGTCCGATGCTCGAAGCGGATGCTGGACGGCAGCTTCGGATCCAGCTCCTTGTCCCCGAGCACGCCGGTCCGGTTTGTGGGCCAGACCGAGCCGACGAGGTACCGCGGTTCTGAAGATGCACTCTCGTTCGCCATGACCGCTCTCCGCGGCTACTTCGCGGTGACGTGGACCCCGCCGAAGGGTTCGGGGCGGTTGCCGTAGAGAAGCAGACGGCCCGTGCCCACGTTGGTGATCTGGTAGTAGTCCTTGGCCGGGAAGAAGACCACCTCGCCCTGCTCGATGATGCGCTCGCCGCCGTTGATGTCCTTGACGCTGGCCTTGCCTTCGACCACCAGGAAGGTCTCCGGCTCCGCGTGAAAGTGCATGTCCGTGTGGTCGCCGGGCTTGAAATGAAGCATCCAGGTGCAGGACTTCTCCGTGCCGAAGAGCCGTGTAAACCGCTGTCCTGTCTCCGCCTTGTCCGCAAGGCTCGCGAATTCCATGGGCGATCTCCTGTCTCTCGAAGTGTGCCGTCGGGCACCCAACGCAATACCACAAAGCGCCCGCCGTAGACAGACGCGCGGAGAATGCCGCCCGCCCGGCCCGGAACACCGCCTTGACCCACGGTCCCGGCGGCCCCTCCGCGTCATCCGGGCTTCTCCGCCATTCCGCCACCACGGTTGCCTTTCCGCCCGGCCCCGTGATACGGGCGTTAGGCAAATCCCTCTGAGGAGACAGGAGAAATCCCATGCGCGGCGTGATGTTCAACGGCAACCGGACGTGCGAGATACGGGAGTTCCCGGACCCCCATGCGGGACCCGGCCAGGCGGTGGTGAAGATCCGCTCCTCGGGCATGTGCGGCACCGACCTGCACCGTTACCGCGGGGACGTGGCCATCAACGCCATCACCGGCCACGAGCCTTGCGGCGTCATCCACGAGCTGGGTGCCGGCGCCCCGGCCGGTCTGAAAGTTGGCGACCGGGTGGTGGTGCACCACTACGAGGGCTGCGGCATCTGCGAGATCTGTTCCATGGGGTTCGAGCAGGCCTGTCCCCACGGCCACGTGACCTTCGGTGGCGTGGACGCCCACGGCGCCAACGCGGACTACATCCTGGTGCCGTCGCGCCTGCTGATCCATCTCCCCGAGGAGCTGTCCTTCGAGGCCGGCGCGGCCATCTCCTGCGGCACCGGCACGGCCTGGAACGGCCTCAAGAAGATCAACATCGCCGGCGGCGACGTGGTGGCGATCTTCGGCCAGGGGCCGGTGGGTCTGAGCGGGACCATGTGTGCCAAGTACATGGGGGCCAAGGTCATCGCCGTCGACGTGGTGCCGGAGCGCCTGGAGCTGGCGCGCGGTTATGGCGCGGACCATGTCATCAACGCCGCCGACACCGACCCGGTGGAAGCCATCAAGGAACTTACCGGCGGCCTCGGCTCGACCGCGGCGCTCGAAACCTCCGGCAACCCAGAATGCCGCAGCCAGATCCTCAAGGCCATGCGCACCTTCGGGCGCTGCTGCTACGTGGGCATGGGCCCCCCGTCCACCATCAACTTCCGCGACGACGTCATCTTCAAGGTAGCCACCATCATCGGCTCATGGACTTTCAACAAGTCCGAGCTGATCGAGATCTGCCGCTTCATGGTGGAGGAGAACGTCCCGGTGGACGACCTCGTCACGCACCGCTTCGCCCTCGACGACGCCGTCGAGGCGTTCCGCATCTTCGACAGTGCCACCACCGGCAAGTGCGTGTTCGTGCTGGATTGAGGGCGCGGAGAACGTTGGCCGAGCAGTCCGAAGCGAGGGCGATGCCCCCGCTTCGGCGAAAACGAACACGTGATCACGGGCGTCCACCCTTCAGACGCGCCGCCTCTTTCACTTGAGATATATATCCGGTATATACCCCTGTATGTTCATTGAGCGAGTGGTCAACGCTCTCCGGCAAGCCAGGGTCCGTTTCGCCATCGCCGGCGGGCACGCGGTTGCACTGCACGGCGTGGTGCGAGGCACCTTTGACCTGGACTTGGTGCTCGCGTTGTCCCGTGAGAATTTTACCGCCGCGGAATCGGCGCTGAAGCGCATGGGATTGCAGCCCCGCCTGCCGCTGAAGGCGGAGGAAGTGTTTGACTTCCGGGAAGAGTACATCCGCAACCGGAATCTGATCGCCTGGAGCTTCGTCAATGCGGCGAACCCCACCGAGTTGGTGGACATCATCATCACGGAAGATCTGGCGGCGATGCAGGTGGACATGCTCCCAATGGGAAGGTTCCGGTTGCCTGTAGTGGCGGTTGACGACCTGATCCGGATGAAGGAAAGGAGCGGCCGGCGACAGGATATCGAGGACATCAAGGCATTGAGGAGCATCGCCTCATGAGACCCGTGCAGTACTTTTCGAAGGAGTATCTGGAGCAGTGCAAGGGCATGAATCCCGCGGACATCCTGCGGTTTCTCGATGAGTTCCGCCAGCTTTATGCGCCCGCGGCGCGCAAGGGAAGCAAGCTGATCAGCCTCAAGGTGCCCGAGAACCTGCTGGAGGCGTTCAAGGCCAAGGCGAGCCTGCACGACGTGCCCTATCAGACGCAGATAAAGCGGCTGATGATGGAGTGGGTCACCGGCCAATCCGAAGCGGAGTCTCCGAAGCGGGCGACTGCGCGTCGCCGGGGCGTCGCGAGAGAACCATAGCGCGGGTTTCAAACCCAGACGGCGGGAAGCGCCGTCAACCCTCAGGAGGACACGATGCCTATATGGCAAGAGCTGAGCTGGCCGCGGATCAAGGAATGCGCGGAGAAGGGGTGCGTGGTGATCGTCCCTGTCGGGGTGATCGAGCAGCACGGGCATCACCTGCCGCTGGATACCGACGCGTTCATCTCGCAGGAGATCGCACGGGCGGCCGCCCGGCGGGATCCGGAGATCCTCGTGGGGCCGACGGTGCCTTTCGGCTTCACGCCCAGCAACAAGAACTTTCCCGGCAGCATCAGCCTCACGGCGGCCACCTGGATGGCACTGATCCGCGAGATCGTGCGCTCGGTGCACCGGCACGGTTTCACGCGCATCGCGCTGCTGAACGGCCACGGCGGCCAGGTGGCGCTGTCGCGCTCGGTGGTGGCGGCGCTCCAGGACGAGGAGGGCATCCGCGCGGTGGTGCTCAACTGGTTCGGACTCGTGGACAAGGACATGGGCCGGTTGTTCCCGGACGAGAAGATGCCCGGCGCCCGCGTCGGCCACGCCGGCGCCGTGGAAACCTCCATGAACCTGCACCTGCGCGAGGAGTTGTGCGCCCAGGGCAGTCTGGTGACGCATCTCGGGCCCCAGATGCCGGCATTCGTCAGCAAGGTCGGGGGCTACGTCCAGACGCCGCGCGAGGACCTGTCGCCGTCGGGCGTCATGGGCGACCCGACCCTCGCCAGCAGGGAGAAGGGTGGCGAGTTGTTCGAGTTGGCAGTGGAACGGTTGTGCGCGTTCGCGCGGGAATACCGGGAGACGGAGTAGAGGAACTCACCCCAACACGGTCCGCGCGGTCTCCTCGATGCGCCCCGCGGTGGGCGTTACGAAATCCTCCAGCGGCACGGCGAACGGGATCGGCACGTGGGGGATGGCGACCCGCTTGATGGGCGCCTTCAGGCTGTCGAAGGCCAGATCCGCCATCAGCGCGGCGATGTTGGCGGCCACGCCGCAGTTGTCGTGGCTTTCGTCGGTGACCACCAGCCGGCCGGTCTTCCGCACCGACGCCAGGAGGGTGTCGCTGTCCAGCGGCTCCAGCGTCCTCGGGTCCACCACCTCCGCCGAGATGCCGTCCTTGGCCAGCGCCTCGGCCGCTGCCATCGCCCGGGGCACCTGCACGCCCACGGCCACGATGGTGACGTCGTTGCCTTCCCGCGCCACCGCCGCCTTGCCGAACTCGGTGTCGTGCTCGCCGTCGGGCACCGGGCCGCGCTCGCCCAGCAGCCGCTCGTGGGCCATGAAGATGGTGGGGTCCTGGCTCTTGAGCAGCGCGGTGCGCAGCAGTCCCTTGGCGTCCGCCGGGGTGGCGGGCATGGCCACCTGCAGGCCCGGGGTGTTCCAGTACCAGGGCTGCGGGCTGCCCGAATGCTGCACGCCGCCGCCGCCGCGAATGCCGTAGCGCATGAAGTAGGTGACCGGCGCGTTGGTCTGGCCGCCGGAGTTGGAGTAGGCGATGGCGGCCTCGTTGTTGATCTGCGGGATCGCCTCGTAGGAAAAAGTGGCGGTGCCGATGTCCACCAGCGGACGCAGTCCGGCCATGGCCGCGCCCGCGGCGATGCCGCAATAGCCCAGCTCGGCGATGGGCGGGGACTTGATGCGGTTGCCGTGCCGCTCGCGCACCGAGCGGAACCGCTCCGCGCCCGGTCCCGAACTCACCAGGCCCCCACCGATCAACACCACCCGCCGATCCTGCTCCATGGCCTCGGACAACGCCTCGACCAAAGCCTCTCCCAGCGTCATTTCGCGCGCCATGCCTATTCACCCCTTCCCGCGTACGCGTACCGGACCGCCGCCTCCGGCGGAGGTAGTGGGCTCGTGAGCGCGAACTGCGCCGCGGCGTCGGCCTCGCGCCGGACCGCCTCGTCGACCCGCACCACGGTGTCCCGGTCGCATCCCTCGCTATCCGCCAGTTCGCGTGCGTAGACCAGGATGCAATCGCCCTCGGCGTACCAGGAGCGCACCTTCTCGGGCACCGGGCTCGGGTCCCAGGCCCAGTTGATGTCCGTCGGTCCGCCCACCAGCGTGGGATGGGCGCCGTCGTTCCCCGGCCATGGGTGGGTTCGCGCCTCGACGAAGAACGGGCCCTCGCCCGCCCGGACCCGCCGCACCAGCTCCTTCAGCGTGCCGTGCACCTGCCCCACGTCGTCGCCGTTCACGGTAACCGTCTCGAGGTTGAGCGCGCGCGGAATGTTGGGCAGGTCGTCGGCGGCGTGGTCGGTATTGACCCTTCCGGCGCGCCGGTAGTTGTTCTCCATCACGAAGATCAGCGGCAGGTTCCACAGCCGCGCGATGTTCATGCTCTCATACGCCACGCCCTCGTCCATGGCGCCGTCGCCGAAGAAGACCACGGTAACGGCGTCGGACTCCAGCACCTGCGCCGCCAGCGCCGCGCCCGAGGCCAGCGCGGTGCTGCCGCCCACGATGGCCGAGGTGTGGAGAATATTCAGGTCGGGCGCCGCCACGTGGAAGGTGCCGCCGCGGCCGAGGCAGTAGCCGGTCTCACGCCCGATGACCTCGGCGAGCACCTTGCCCGGGTCGCCACCCTTGGCGATGACGTGGCCGTGGTTCCGGTGCGTGCTGAAGACGTAGTCCTCCCGCGCCAGCGCCGCGCACACGCCCACGCCGGTGGCCTCCTGCCCGATGTAGATGTGGAAGTGGCCCCGGATGAGGCCTTCGTGCTCCTCGTTGAACCGGACGACGTGCTCTTCCGCGCGCCGGATCATGAGCATCTTGCGCAGCAGCTCGAGCCGCTGGTCTCGTGGCATGTCGGGTAGCATGGTGGTTCCTCCGCTGGTTCGGAATTCGCAGTGGAATCTACTCCGGTTGGCCGCGGAAGGGAAGCACCGCCGACACTCCGAATCGTCATTCCCGCGGAAGCGGGAATCCAGGCGGGGTGTGGTGGGAAACCACGTCCGAGGGAGGCTCCGGCCGCTACAAACGGAAGAACTCGATGGCGTTTGCGGCCACCATGCGGTGGCGCTCGTCGTCGGCGACGCCCTGCATCTGCGAGTCGAGCAGCTCGCGGGAGTGGGGCCAGCGGGTCACGACGTGGGGGAAGTCGCTGCCCCACAGCATGCGGTCGACGCCGACGTCGTGGCGCAGGCGCACGCCCACGTGGTCTTCGAAAAAGCCCCAGTAGGCGTGCTCACGGAGATACTCGCTCGGCAGGCGCTTCAACCGCGGCAGCCCCAACTGGCGCTCGGCCCAGAAGCGGTTGACGGAGTACTCGTGGTCCATCTGCTCGTAGAAGTACGGCAGCCAGCCGGCGTTGTTCTCGGCCCAGTAGATGCGCAGCTTGGGGAAGCGGTCGAAGATACCGGCCACCACCATCTGGCTCGCCTCCACCGAGCCCGAGTGGTACGGGGCCTGGCGGGCGAGGCGCTGGATGAAGTCGGTGGGCGGCCGGCGCTCGCCGGTGGCCTCCTTGGGATAGCGGAACAGCGGCGTCTCGCGCGATCCCACCTTGGTGGTGAAGGAGGTGTGCACCACCACCGGCACGTCCAGGTCCAGGGCCGCGGCCCAGAAGCGGTCGTCCTCCGGCAACGGGAAGCCCCGGCCGTTGGGCCAGGTGGCGAGCCAGACGGCCTTGCAGCCGAGGCGCTTGCAGTGCTCCATCTCGGCGATGTCGTCCTCCACGCCGCGGTTGGGCAGGACGCCGACGCCGATGAGCCGCTCGGGGTCGACGGCGCAGTACTCCTCCGCCATGTACTCGTTGAAGTGGTGGATGATGCCGACGAAGGCTTCCTGGTCGCGGACCGCGGGGTTGCGCACGTCCAGGGCGAACAGCACCTCGGCGTCGACGCCGTCCTGGTCCTGTTCGCGCAGGCGCTGCTCGGGGCCGCCGCATCCCGGCGTGTTGTCGAAGTCGATGATTGTCGGATCGAACTCTTCCGGCGGCCGGCCACCGTAGTAGCTGGTGCCGCCGTAGGTGAGCGGCCGGCCCTCCTTCTGCAATGCGTCGCGCCCGTTGGGCAGGCGGATCCGGCGCACGGCCCGATCCCGGTACTTGGCGGGAACGCGGTGGCGCCACAGGTCCGGCGGTGCCTCGAAATGGCTGTCGGCGGAAATACAGCGATACTCTCGTGCCATGGGACGGGTCCCTTGAAGGTCGTGTAACTCTGAACGATTGCCGCGTAGCGAGACGGCGCCCTTCGACTTCGCTTCGCTACGCTCAGGGCGAACGGTTAAGTCTAGGGCGCCTAATCAATAGCCCGTTCGCCCTGAGCGTAGCGAAGCGAAGTCGAAGGGCCAGTCCAGCCATTCCGCCAGCGCCCTCCCCAGAATCCACTCCTTCTCGTCGTCGGTCAAGTCGAGTTCGTCGGTGAACAGCGTCAGCGCTTGCCGGTAGGGGCAGGGCAGGTGGGACAGGTCGGTGCCCCAGAAGACGCGTTTCGGTCCGAAGGCGTCGACCACGCGGCGTACCTGCGGGTGGAGCGACGGATACGGGTAGCTCTCCGTGGAATAGCACGGCAGCGCCGAGGCCTTCACCGCCACGTTGGGCAGGGAGGCCAGCATGAGCACGCCGTCGACGATGGGTCCCAGCGGCTTCCCCACCAGGCTGTTGTTGAGCCCCATGTGGTCGATGCACAGCCGCAGTCCGGGGTGGCGCGCGGCCACCTCCGCCAGCCGCGGCAGGTGGTGCGGCGCCAGCGCCATGACCGGGACGTCGTAACGCTCCGCGGCGGCCCAGAACCAGTCGATGCTGCCGTCGTCGAGCCAGGTGCGGTAGCGCCCGCGATGGAAGGTCAGGCGGATGCCGAGCATGGCGGGCTGGTCCTTCCACGCGGCCATGCGCTCCCGGCTCTCGGGCGCGTCCAGGGTCAGCCGGCCCATGACCGCGAAGCGGTCCGGGTGGAGGCGGGCGGCCTCCAGCGAGGTGTCGTTGCGGTCGGCCTCCCATGTGGGCGGCACCAGCACCGCGCGCCGGACCCCGGCCGCGTCCATCTCGCGCAGCAGCTCCTCATGCCCCAGGGGTTCCGGGCGGTGCGGCTTGGCCGCGTCCACCCTGTCCCAGGGTTTTTCGGGGGTCTCGGGCGCCCAGATGTGAACCTGTGAGTCGATGATCAGCATGACCGGCAGGCCCCGCCCCGGTGGTTGGTTACGGCGCCGCCTGCGTTTCGGCGTCCCGGTAGGTCCACTGAAAATCGCGGTTGCGGTAGACCTCGTCGGGCATCAGGCTGGTAAGCTGCCGCTTGTCTAACTCTGCCTCGAAGCGCTCCCGGATCGACGAATCCTCGTCTGCGTATTCGATCTGGTCCCTGGCGCGGTCCTCGACCTTCTCGGCGTGGCCGCGGAACTGCCGGGGCGGGTGCAGCGCCAGGTAGCGCGCCGGGGTGCCGCCGGCGTTGAAGTGCTGGTGGAACCACTTGCCGGGGGGCACGAACATGCTGGCCTCGTGCCACGGCGCCACCACCTTCCGCTTCCCTTCCTCCCACAGGATGGAGTAGCCCTCCCCCGCGGGGATGACGATGACCCGGCCCGGGCCGTGCCGGTGGGCCTTCTTGTAGGTGCGGGAGGGGAACACCGACATGTGGCAGGACATCTCGGAGTTGGGAAAGGTCATTAGCACACTGTGGCCGCCCGCGCCCCGGCGGCTGCTGCGGTTGAGCTTGTTCCAGGAGCCCATGTCGGGGAAGAAGTTGCCGTACCAGAAGATGCCGCTGCGGCCGCCCCAGGTCCGAGACGGGTCGCCGTCGCGCACCAGCTTGGCCTCGGAGTAGAGTTGGCCGCCGTTGGAAAGGAAGTCCTCCCCCTCGTGCCGGTTGTTGAAGAAGAACGAGGGGTCGGTGTTGAGCGACATCGCCAGCGGCAGGTAGCTGTAGCGCAGCAGCCGCACGGGCTGGTCGCCGCGCATGTTGCTCATGGTGTGGTGGTAGTTGTGCGGCACCTGGAACAGGCTCCGGGGCTGCCATTCGAAGCTCGTCCTGGAGCCGTTGTCGCCCAGCCACACCGTGGTGACGCCGTGGCCCTGGAGCACGTAGACCAGCTCGTCGAGGCCGAACTTGAGCGGGGGCAGGGTCTCTCCCGGCGGGATTTCCTGCACCATGGCGGAGGTGACCCCCTCCTGGCCCACGAGCTGGATGAAGGCGCTCTCGCACCCGCGCTGCTCCCACCAGCCCAACTCCACCGTGCGCAGGTCTTCGATGAAGTAGCCCCGGTGAATCGGCACTCCGGTGGAGGCCATCCAGTCGTCATAGGTGTATTCCTTGACCTCCAGCTCGGGAGAAACGGAATCGTCGGAACTCGTGTCGATATCAACCTGCGCCATCAATCGGTCTCCTTGCACACTGTTGTTGGGGCCTCGCGGGCGCTATTGCGAGGCCGCCACCTCTTCGAACGTGGGTTCGGGCATGCCGTTCTTCCAGGTGGGATCGCGCAACTCCAGCCGGTTGCCGCTGGGGTCCGTGAAGTAAAGCTCGCGTCCGGGGAAGTAACCGCCCTTGCGGTAGTACAGCTCCACCACGTTCACCTTCTTCTCCTTGAACACCTTACACGCCTCGTTCAACGTCTCCGGGCTGACCGTGAAGGAATGGTGCACGCGGTCGTCCTCCGGCTTGTCCGGCAGCTCCCTGCGCTCGCACAGCAGGATATTGTGGTCGCCCACGTTGAAGCACGCCATGACGTCGTTGGCGAGCCGCCCCAGGTTCTTGAGTCCCAGCAGGTCGCCATAGAACTTCTCCGCCTCGCCCAGGTCGTTTACGGGGATGGACCAATGCGTAACGCCTTCGATCTTGAGCATCTGCCTGTCTCCTTCCTTTCGGTTAGCCGGCCCACATGGGCGGGCTCAGGTCAACCTACCTGACCCGTCTCTGTCGGATCAAGGGTTTGCCACTCCTCATGCTCTGGGATACCCCAACCTGCCCAGGTCCTCTCTGATCTCGTCCAGGATGACCGGATCGTCGATGGTGGCGGGGGCCTTGTACGGGGTCCCGTCCGCCATGCTTCGCACGGTGCCTCTCAGGATCTTTCCCGACCGCGTCTTGGGCAGGCGCTTCACCAGTAGCGCCTGCTTGAAGTCGGCTACCGGACCGATCTTCTCGCGCATCAGGCTCACCAGCTCCGGCACCAGCGCTTCCTCCGTGATCTCCACCCCGGCCTTCACCACGATCAAGCCCAGCGGCAGTTGCCCCTTCAGCGCGTCGGCCACGCCCAGCACGGCGCACTCCGCCACCGCCGGGTGCGCGGCAAGCACTTCCTCCATGGCGCCGGTGGAGAGCCGGTGCCCGGCGACGTTGATGACGTCGTCGA